>JBJMGO010000135.1:0-31626 GCA_045807825.1 Pyrinomonadaceae bacterium
CCGTCCGTGTCGTTCCAGATCTCCGGCCCGGTCGTGCGGTAGTGTGCGGCGGGGTTCGCCGGATGCTCGTATTGATCGGGATAAAACGAATTCGGCGTCTGCTCATGTATCCGCCGCGCAGTCTCGTGGTAGTGTTCCGGCGTTCCCGGCTTTGCTGCGGCGGGGACGACAATCACATCGGCACCCATCGCTTTGAGATAACGCACCTTCTCAACCGAGACCTTATCCGTTAAAACAAAGATGCACTTGTACCCGCGAACCGCCGCCGTCAGCGCAAGACCGATTCCTGTGTTGCCGCTGGTCGCCTCAACGATGGTCCCGCCGGGCTTGAGAACGCCCTTCTCCTCGGCCCAGTCGATCATGGAAACGCCGATCCTATCCTTGACCGAGTAGCCGGGATTCAGGCTCTCCATCTTGGCGTAGATCCGCGCCTTGATCTTAAGTTCCTTTGTGATGTTGCTGATCCTCACCATCGGCGTGTTGCCGATCAAACCGAGGACGTTTTCGTGAAATCTCATTTACTTCGAGAGTTTATTCGACCTGAGACGTGTGGGCAAGATAGAGGCGGTCGTGGAGCAGTCTCAATACTCGTAAACCTCGACCCGCTTGAATTTACCCTTTCGGATCTTCACGACGTAGATCACGCCGTACTCAGTGTCAGGCATTTTTACAAAGACCTCTTTGCCCATCAATGCATTGACCAGCATCGGGATCGTATTACTGTGTCCCGCGATCAGGAAGTGCTGGGTCTTGCTCTTCAAAATGAGGTCGACAAGCTCGGCCTGCTTTACCGGGTCGTAGGTTTGAATCTGCTTGTGCCGCTCCTCGGCGATCGGCTGCACGGTCTCCTGCACTCGCTTATAAGCCGTCGCGTAGATCTCGTGCGGCTTGTACTTTTTGACCAGTTTCACCAAGCGTTTTGCACGGGCCTGCCCCTCCGGTGAGAGATCGGGATCCCCCGTCTTGTCCATTGCGGTCTCACCTGCTTTCTCCGCATGGCGGACGAGGACGATCGTCTTATTCTGCGCCACCGCCGACCCGCACAAGACGAGGGACAAAACGAATAAGTACACGAGCTTCATAGCGATACAGCTAATCCTAGCAGATTTAGTCGCGGCGTAATTCTCTGCTAAACTCACACAAAATCGACAGCCTGCTCCCCTCGGACAAACATATGAAACTGCCAAAGGTCTCGCTCACCTGGAAGATCATGCTCGGCCTCGCTCTCGGCATTTTTCTCGGGTGGGCGATCCACGAGGCCGACATCGCCTCGCCGGATCATCATGTGCTTGGGATCGAGACCGCAACGCTCCTGGCATTCATTAGGTCGCTGTCGACCCTCTTTCTCAATCTCATCAAATCGATCATCGCCCCGTTGATATTTGCGACTCTCGTCGTCGGTATCGCGGGCACGGGCGACATAAAGCAGGTCGGCCGAATGGGCGCAAAATCGCTGCTCTACTTTGAGATCGTCACGACTCTTGCCCTCGTGATCGGCCTCGCGGCGGTGAATATCGTACAGCCCGGAAAGGGCGTCTCGCTCGCCGGCGTCTCAAAAACCGACGACAAGGCGACGCTTGGCAAGAAAGCACAGGACGCCTCAAAGGAAGCCTCTACGGCAGCGGCAAAGGCCGAGGAGCTGCGTGCTAAAAGCGACCCTGCGTCACTTGCCGAGGGTGAGAAGTACGCGGCGACGGCGATCCAAAAATCGACAGAGGCCTCCGACGCCGCCTCAAGAGCCCTCACCGCTCCCGACCCGCCCGCAAAGCCAAAAGCTTTTGCCGATATCATCGGGCATCTCTCGCCGACATCGATCATCCAGGCGATGGCGGAAGGCGACGTCCTCGGAATAGTGATCTTCTCCGTCATTTTTGCGCTCGCGTGTACTGCGATCGGCAAAAAGGCGAAGCCCGTACTCGACTGGTGCCAATCGCTAGCGGACGTAATGTTTCGCTTTACGGAATACGTGATGAAGTTCGCTCCCGTCGGCGTCGGTGCGGCGATGGCGTACACGGTCGCGCATAACGAGAAAGGATTGGGCGTACTCACGAACCTCGGTGCGCTCGTGCTCACGCTTTATGGGGCATTGATCGTGTTCGCTCTCCTCGTCCTGCTCCCCATAGCGCTGATCTTCCGCGTGCCGCTCAGGGACTTTTTCAATGCGGTTAAAACGCCTGCGACGATCGCGTTTGCCACCACCTCATCGGAGTCCGCGCTTCCACGTGCGATGGAGAATCTCGCCCGTCTCGGCGTGCCGCGACGAATTGTCGGATTTGTCCTGCCGACCGGCTACAGCTTTAACCTCGACGGCACCACTCTGTATCTCTCGCTGGCGTCGATCTTTGTCGCACAGGCCGCGGGGGTCGAGTTGTCATGGACCCAACAGATCGTCATGCTCGCGACCCTGATGCTTACGTCGAAAGGCGTCGCCGGCGTCCCGCGTGCGTCGCTCGTGATCCTGCTCGGCACGCTTGCGTCATTCGCCCTGCCGGTCGAGGGCGTCATTCTCATCCTGGGCGTCGACGAGCTGATGGATATGGCACGCACGATGATCAACGTTATCGGCAACTGCCTCGCCACCGTCGTCATCGCGAAGTGGGAAAATGCCTTTCGCAACGAAGAATGGGAACGCGAGGAACGCGAGCTCCAGGCCGTCACCGGTCAACCCGGCCTCGCCACTGCATAAGTCTTTTTTTGAGGACAGTTTGGCGTTAGAATAGACGCGTTATGATGCGACCCGATCTGGTCACAACCCCGTCAATGCCTGAGCCACGACAACTGCGGTTCTCAGTCGATGATTTTTACAAGATGATCGAGATGGGGATGATCGACGACTACGAGCAGTCGGAGATCATCGATGGTCGCATGGTGAAGAAGATGACTATTGGAGACAGACACGGTTTCGTCGTCGACATGCTCGCGGAATTTTTCTTTTCCCTTTCCTTGGCGAATGTCCGGATTCGTATCCAAAACCCTCTCCGCGTTGACGACTTTGACGAACCCGAGCCTGACATCGTTCTCGCGGACCTGACAAAGTACGACGGACGACGTCATCCCACACCGGCCGAGACAATTCTAGTTATCGAGGTTGCGGATGCGAGTCTAAAATACGACCGCGATACTAAGCTGGCCCTCTATGCCTCTGCCGAGATCCCTGAGGTTTGGATAGTTAACCTGCCAAACGACCTGATCGAGGTGCATCACCAACCGGCAGCGGGCATCTACCAGCGGGCAGACATTTTCAGGAGCGGCGACACACTGCGATCCTCGGTGCTGCCTGAGCTATCACTGGCGGTCAGCGACATTCTCGTGTAAGCACAACCTCTAAGGCTGCTTGTAGACCGTACCGCCTTTCATCACAAACCTCACCTTTCCGAGCGAAGAGATGTCGTGCGTCGGATCGCCCTCGACCGCGATGAGGTCCGCGAATAGGCCATTCTTTACCTGACCGATCCTGTCCTCCTGCCGCAGAACTTTGGCATCGACCGATGTGGCGGAGCGAAGAGCGTCGAGCAGCGGCATTCCCCAGCTCACCATCGCCTCGATCTCACGTGCGTTGTCCCCGTGGGCAAAAACACCGACGTCGCTGCCGCTCGCTATGATGACGCCTGACTTGAGAGCATCTGCGAAGACCACTTTCTTCTTCTCGATGCTAGGTCCCGAGGCGACAGCTAGCGTCGGGCACAGAGCTGTCCCGCGGTCCTTCATCATCTGAAAAAGCTCGAGCGTGCCGCCGTCGCCGTGCTCGATCGTGTCCACACCCGCGAGAATGGCGCGTCGCATTCCCTCGGTGCTCGTCGCGTGTGCTGCGACCGGGACACCGGCGCTGTGTGCGATCTGGACTGCAACATTTAATTCCTCTTGCGTGAATGTCGCGTGCGCCGCACCGCCCGTACCAAACCTGTAATCGGCATAAAGCTTCACCCAGTCGGCTCCCTTACCTATCTGGTCGCGTACAACGCGACTCATCTCCTCGACGCCCGACACCTCTTCGCCGCCCTGCGGCACGTCCCACTCGGGAGCGTAGCCTTTTGGGCCATAGGTGTGGCTCGCGACGATCGCACGCGTCACTACAAACATCCGGGGACCGGGAATGATGCCCTGATTCACCGCCTGTTTTAAACCGACGTCGCTGTAACCCGCGCCCTCCGTCCCGAGATCGCGAACGGTCGTAAACCCCGCCATCAGCGTGCTGCGAAGGTGATTCGTCGCCCTCGCGATCCTCAGTGCCATAGCCTCGTGCGCGACCTGATCGTTCCACGGCGTCTCCGAGTATGGATGAAGCAGCATGTGCGAATGCGCCTCGATCAGGCCCGGCATCAACGTAAGATTTGGCAGGTCGATCGTCGTGGCGTCCGCCGGAGCTTTTACGTCGCTCGCGGGGCCAACGGATTCGATCCTTTCGCCACGCACCACCAAGACCCAGCCGCGGTGCAGCTCGGCCGACGTGCCGTCAAAGATCGCCGCCGGCCTTAGCAGGTAGACCGTGTCGGGAGCCTTCGCCTGTTGAGCTTCGATAGATGTCATCGGGAAAGAGAAGCATGCCACGAGTACCACACCCGTCAAAATTGCTTTACGCATTCATCACACCTACCGAATTAAATTTGAGCGACTTTGTGTTTCAGAACACAGGTTACAACAAAAGGATCACGGTTCAACCTCCGCGGGAAAGATCGCGGCCTTGTACTTGTTGTAGAGGAATGAGACGAAGAGCAGCAGCAGTCCGAGCGAGACGAACAAGAGTGTCTTTGGAATGGTGCCGAGCTCGGTGATGTCGTAGAAAAATAGCTTTAGCAGCGTGACGGCGAGCAGGGCGATGCCGGCGATTCTGAGGTGCTTCTTCATCTTCCACATCCCAAGACTGATGAGGGCGAGAGCGAAGATGCCCCAGAGGATACTCAACCCGTATTTGTCTGCATCGTGCAGATGCATCTGGTCGGCGTCATTGATCAATTCACAGCTTGAGACGACCAGCAATGTCGGATAGAGCAGCGCGTCAAATGCAAGCGATCGCCAGGTGCGTGCCGAAACACCGTCAAGCAAGCTATCACGCGTGTACTCGAACAAAACCACGAGCAGTGCCCCGATGAACGTGTACGTGACATATCGCGCCGCGATGTTCATTCCACTCGTCCCGAATAGCCCGAGCGTCTCTCCCGTAACGTAGCTCGCTCGCAGCTCTGCAGCGGCAAACATACCGACCGTCGACACGATGCCGATCGTGAAGACTGAGAGCGCAATGTCGACAACGGCAACCTTGAGCGAGCGGACGAAGCGCAGAGCCACGATACCCATCAAGGTAAGGAAGAGTGCGGTGTAGTTCATTTGCGCCAGCGTGTCGAACCAGTTCAGGTCCATTCGCTGTACGCCCGATAGACCAGGCGTTTGACGAGCCAATCCGAAGTATGCCGCGATCTCGATCCGAAACGTGTTGTAGAATGCGAAAACCGCCACGCCGGCCAGTAACGTCGCGACCGCTCTTGAAAATTCAACCGGCAGTACCGACAGGTCGCGCGAGCGCTTGTCGATCCGATAAAAAGCGGCTGCACACGCGACGAATACAAGACCCGTGATCACGTCGCCGTTGAGGAACGGCGTGCGGCCCGGCACATTCACGATCTCTCCCCAATTCGCCATGAGGCTGACCGCCGCGAGCGCCATCACGGGGTAGCCCAAATATTCAAAGAATCTCGCGCCGCGCAAACGCGCAAAATACAGGAGTGCGACGGCCTCTACGGACCAGACCAAAGTGATCGGCCGCCCGTCGAACTGTATCGGGATCGAGATCGTCGTAAAGGTGACGATCAGAACAACGAGGCACTGCACGACGTCAACCGCGGCGGCACGCCAACGGCTGACGATCTGTACCACTAGCGAGTGAAAGACGGCATTCGCGGCCGTGTACAAACCTTCCCACTGCTGTAGCTCGGCCCGGCTGTCCATGATCGCGTAGCCGAATCCGTAAAAGACGAAGGAGTTCGTCATCAAGAAGGCCGTGCTCTCCGCCGTCCCGATCTCGTCCGTCACAAGCCGGTAGACGAGCGTCGAGACGTAGTAAATGAGAAAGAACGTCAGAGCCGCGACCCAGGCGATTGTGAAGTGCTCATCCGGCAAGTAGTGATTCGCAAACCACGCGCCGAATATGACCCACGTCATCGGAAACGTGACAAAAACGAGCACCCGTCCGTAAAAGTTGTATGACGTCAGCAGTATCGCCAGCGCAAAGACGCCGATGAACGAGAAGTATGTCCAGTACTGCGATGTCGCGAGAGCAGGGTCGCCGATCGCCAACGCAAAAATAAAAAAGATCACCGCCGTAGCGATGATCGAGACGATGTTCTCCCCGTCACTGAGCTCGCGGTGGATCATTCCATGCACGATCTTTGTCGAATAAAGGATCGCGAAGAATAACCCGAGAAACGTCAGCGCGAGCTCAAAGTGCGCGGGCGTGTATTTGAGCGCAAACCACGAGCCGAATATCAACCACGTAAATCCCGACGCCGTGTAAAAGATCGCTCTCCATGACTTTTTCAACGCGATGGCTAAGATGCCGACGTTGATGACAGCCATGTAGGTAAAAAGACCCGCATAGTTGCCCGCGTCCCTGCTCAACAGGAAAGGCACCGCATACGCGCCGACAAGACCTATGTGTGCGATCACCTGGCGCGAATACAAAAGTGCCGCCGCTACGGTAAACACCGTAAACATCGCCATCAAGCCAAACGCTACCGGTTGAGGCAGCAGCCCGTACGCTGTGTACGCGAAGTACGTGATGAAGTACATCGTCGCGAGCCCACCGCTCATCAGCACCGCGCTAAAGTTGTAATATTTCGACTTCAGACGCAGGGCGAATACGATCAGCGCAACGCCCGCGGCGTAGCCGAGAGCGATCCTCGCCACCGGACTGATGAGATCGTTATCGACTGCGTATTTTGCAAAGATGCCAAAGCCGAGCACGAGGACGATGATCCCGATCTTGCTGATGAGATTCTCCCCGATGAACTTCTCGAGATCGGCTCTCGCCTTCTCGCTCGTGCGGTTGAGGTAATCGGAGACGAAGCTTGGTTTTGGTGTTTCGTGATCGGCCGTGCTGCCGGTAGATGCTTCGCTGTAGCCGAACGACGGCGGAGGCGGAATGTGCACGTGCGGACGTGTCCCGCCCGGAGGCACGGGCGCCGTAGGTGTCGGCGGCGTGAGCGGACGCGTTTGATTTCGCAGCCGGCTCAGCTCGTTCCGTATAGCACTGACCTCAGTTTGAAAACTGATCTGGGTGTGAATGAGACTCTCGAGCCTCATTTCCAGTTCGGCTATTTTTGCGTCGCTATCAGCCATATTCAAGCAGCGGCTGCAAAAAGCCAGCCTGGGAAGTTGCCTGATTGTAGCTCAACTGCCTGAACCCCGGGAAAAAGAATGTCTGGCTACTTGTCGCTGCGGATGAAATGCAGGTAGTGCCCCTTTGCGTCCTTGATAGTGAGGGTGCTGCCTTTGACGTTGGCGGATGCGGCGCTTTGGAGAGTGTTGAAGAAGTCTCTTTCAAAGGTGGTGGTCGGCTCGTCGCAAGCGCGCATGGTAGAGATGATATCGGTGATCGCGAGTTTGCCCTTCTCACCAGAGTAGCTGCCGCCGTACGCGTTGCAGCCTGTATTGCCGCCGAGATTCCCGTTCGGCTTAATCAGCAGAGTCGTCGCGACGCCCTTCAGCGGGTGCTCGGTTGTCGCTCCAAATTTGTATTCATCAAGCTGCCATTTGCCTGCTGGCAGAGATTGCGCGGCGGCCATGCCGGCCATGGCGCCCATAGCAGAGAGCAGCATCAGTACGGTTAACAAAATCCTCATCAGAGAACCTCCAGTTCATACTAAGAACGTCCGCGAAAAAGCGAACTTGCATGTTTATAGGCTGATGCGAGTGACCGACGGGATCTTTACGCTGAAGGCAGTCTTAGCAGCTTTTTTCATCGCCGCCGTGCTGCCGGTGGTGAGGAATTCGTCCAGGCCGCGGCTGCGTGCGATCTTTTGACGTTTGAGAAGTTCGACCAGCTCCTCGGCTGGATCAATAAAACTTACGTTTGGCGCGTGCTGTCGGAGGACACCGAGGATCGCAGGATAATGCGTGCACGCGAGCAGCACGTGCGAGCATCCGCGAAGCGGCCGCAGGATGCGCCGCGCCTCTGAATGTAACTGGGCCGAGGAGACGTCACCCGACTCGATCAACGCGGAAAGCGGTTGTGCGATCCGCTGGCGAATGCCAATTCCGCGTTTTGCAAAAGCGATGCGAATAACGCCCGAGACGACCGTTCGCCGCCCGCCGATGAGGCCAAGCTTTTGCGGACGAAGCTTCGCCGTCATCGCGACTGCAGGTTCGATAACTCCGATCACAGCGACGCCGTGGTCACTCAGATCACCGATCGCCGTGCTGGCCGCGTTGCAGCCGATGACGACATGCGTCACACCTCGCGACTTTAGATATTCGATCACTGCGTCCAGCCGCAAAGCGAGCTGCACACGCGACATCTTCCCATACGGTACAGCACCCGTGTCGGAAAAGTATGTCACCGGCACGCCGCGCATTCGGTCCTTGATCAACTTGTAAACGCTGATCCCACCGATGCCCCAGTCGATTATTCCAATCCTAGACATAAGAAGAGTAACCACGAAACAACACGAAATCGCACAAAAAAGAAGCATCCGCTTTTGGTGTGCTTTCGTGCAATTCGGTTTTGCGGTGACAAGCGTGGGACAAAGCTAGGACAAGAATGGGTTCGAAACTTAGAAGCCCAGTATTGTCAATATTTACCTGTCCCATGCCAGGTAATGGCATGGCGTGGGACAGGCGGATGCGACAACACTAGCGAGTCGACCTCGGATCCGGATGAGACTGGAGCACATACTCCTTTGGCGGGTCGGCACCTAGCAGATACCTGACAAAATAATCCCAGCGGCGACGCATCATGTACGGCCCGGCGGCGGCGTAGCCGTGGTGGGCGTTGGGGATCATGACTAGGTCAAAATCTTTGTTGGCTTTGATGAGGGCATCGACGACAAGGTATGTGTTCGACGGTGGGACGTTATCGTCCATCGTGCCGTGAGCGAGCATGAGGTGGCCTTTGAGATTCTTGGCGAAGTTCTCATTCGCCTGGTCCTCATAATTCGACTTACCGCTCAAGTCCTTTGTCAGGAGGCCGATGTAGCGCTCGCCCCAGTCGTCCTCATAGTTGCGGTTATCGTGGTTGCCGCTCTCCGAGATGCCGACCTTAAAGAAATCGGGAAAGCGGAACATCGCCGCCGCGGTCGCAAAACCGCCGCCCGAGTGCCCCCAGATGCCCACTCGATCCGTGTCGATGAAAGGATACTGCTGGGCAAGCTGCTTGATGCCGGCGATCTGGTCCTCGAGCGTGTTGTCGGCCATGTTGCCGTAGCACGAGTCATGAAACGCCTTTGACCGCAGCGGATTGCACATACCGTCGAGCTGCATCACGACGAAACCCAATTCCGCCAGCGCCTCGTTGTCGCCTCGCGAAGGCGAGAAGTTACGTCCGCCGGGCCCGCCCGAGTTGATCGCACCGCCCTGCGGACCGGGGTAGATGTTATCGATGATGGGGTACTTTTTGTTTTTGTCGAGCTTGGTGGGCAGGTACAGAAGGCCGTAGAGATAAGTGACGCCGTCGTGAGCTTTTGTGACGAATTGCACCGGCGGCTGCCAACCGGCAGTTTTGAGACGCGAGACGTCGCCCTTCTCGAGCGTTATCACGAGCTTGCCCGTCGTGTCACGCAAAACTGCGGTCGTGGCAGTGTCAGGCGTCGAGAAATTGTCGACAAAGTACTTGCCGTCCGGCGAGAAAGTCACATTATGATTCGCGGCCTCGGGCGTCAGCATCTGAAATCCGCTGCCGTCAAAGTTCACGCGAAACATCTGGCCAAAGTACGGATTTACGCCCTTGTCATGTCCTCCAGCGAGGCCGTAGACGACGCGATTCTGCTCATCGACTCGGATGACGTTCCACACCGCCCAATCGCCTTTCGTGATCTGGTTTTTCAGCTTGCCGGTTGCGAGGTCATAGAGATAAAGATGACCCCAGCCGTCCCGCTCGGTGAACCAGATGAACTCATTCGATGCAGGTAGGTAACGCCAGCTCACGCCGCCCTGCCCGGACTCAAACTGCGTCTTTGTCGATTCCTCGTAAACGTCGCGGACCGCACCGGTAGTCGCGTCGGCTACGCGGAGCTTCTCGTCCTTGTGATCGCGTGTGGTCGAGAGGAACGCCAGCGTCTTACTGTCGGGTCCCCAATAAACATCACTCCACGTGCCGTCGCACGAGATGTCGTCGCAATCGGACGAACGGTGCGGATCAGGCGCCACCTGCAGTCTGGTGACCTTTGCCGAGTCCACGTCTATGACGACGCGGCTGATCATCGGCACATTCGGATCGCCGGGAAGAGCGGACTTCCACGTTTCGAGCTTTGGGGCTCCGACAGTGACCGGGACGAGATAAACGTCTGAGACGTTTCGCTCGTCATCCTGGAATGTCGCGATCTTTTTGCTGTCGGGCGACCAGGACACAAGTGCACGACCGCTGTGGGTCCAGCCGGCGTTGTCGGTGGCGTAGCCAAAATCCTTAACGCCGTCGGTTGTGAGCCGCGTCTCTTTGCCCGTAGCGGTGTCCTTGATCCAGAGGTTGTAGTCGCGGATAAAGGCCGCCTTCGTACCATCTGGCGCCGTCGCAGGGTCACCATTGCCACCGCGTCGGCCGACGCGGGTCGCATTGCCGCCGGTGCCGGTGACGCCGAGCTCGTTGAATGTCGCTGCAGACTTACGCGAACCGTCCGCGGGGTTAACGAGTACATATTCGCTGCCGGTCGGCGTAAGCACGCGGTACCAAAAGCGGCCGTCGGGGAGCCAGGTCGCCCGCACGCCATTCCGGTCGACGAGCGGGTCGGTGTTGTAGCCGAGCATCTTCTCGGCGCGGGCATAATCATCGGCTGTGAGTGCGGGACGCTGGGCGACAATCGCAGCCGCACCAAGAGCCACGAGGGCGATAGAAACTAAGAGGTTCTTCATAGGTATCTTCTGAATCAGGTTACTACGACGAGTATGCCCGATTTGTTATCATCGAGGAAAATTGACCAACGGGTTCAAGGGGTTATGAGAAGGTTTCAGTCTGTATATTCACGAGCGTTGCTCGTCTGCTTTGTCCTGTCGGCGGCGGTTGCGGCGGCCGCACAATCGCGAATTACGGTCGATGTAGATGCGTCCGAGGCGGCCCGCGGCATTATCCATGTCAACGAAAAGATGACGGTGACGCGGGGACGGTTCGCCATCTTTTATCCTAAGTGGATCCCCGGCGAGCATTCGCCGACAGGCACGATCAACAACCTGGTTGATCTGCACATCTCGGCAAACGGCAAGCCCATCACGTGGAACCGAGACAATGTCGAGATGTTCGCGTTTTGGTGCGACGTCCCAAAGGGTGTGACTCGCTCGACATCACGTTTGACGATGTCGAGGATTTTGGTACGACGCATTCGGCAAATCTCGCACGCATCAAGTGGAATCGCCTTGTTCTGTATCAACGAGGCGTCAATCAAAATAAGATCACGGTCACGGCCTCGCTCAAACCGCCCGCAGGGTGGCAGTATGCGACTGCGTTACCGGTCGAGAGCGAGAATGGCGGTATTGCACAGTTTGGAGCGGTGGATCTCGAGACGTTCATCGACTCGCCGGCGAGCATCGGTAAGTTCTTTAAAAAGGTGCCGCTCACCGATTCCGGGACGCTGCATGAGATGGATATTGCGGCAGACACTGAGGACGCGCTTCAGTACTCGCCGGAGATGCTGACCGGGTGGAAAAATCTCGTTCGGCAGGCCCACCTGGCGTATAACGGCCAGCATTACAATAGCTACAGATTTTTGCTGACGCTGAGCGATGTGGGCGGCAGCGAGGGACTCGAGCATCACCAGTCGAGCGAGGACGGCACGCGGCTGGATGCACTGAAAGGCGGCGAGCCTTCGCTCGATCTCGGTGACCTCCTGGGTCACGAATATACGCATTCATGGAACGGCAAATACCGCCGTCCGGCAGGCCTCGCGACGCCGGACTTTGAAAAGCCCCAGGAGGGTGAGCTGCTGTGGGTCTATGAAGGCCTCACCGAATACATGGGCTACGTCCTGCCGACGCGTGCGGGATTGTGGACGCCGGAGATTTTCAGGGAGACGATCGCGTCCGATGCCGCCCTCATGGCAAATCAAGGCGGCCGCAATTGGCGCCCCGTGGTCGATACGGCAAGGGCCGTGCAATTTACATACGGCGAACCCCGAGGCTGGCGGAATATCCGCCGCGGCGTGGACTACTATTACGAGGGCGATCTCGTCTGGCTTGAGGTCGACACGTTGATCCGCAAACAGACGGGTGGGAAAAAGTCGCTCGATGACTTCTTACATGATTTCCACGGCGGCCAGACGGGGCCGCACGTCGTGCCGTACACCTTTAATGATGTTGTCGCCGCACTCAATCGAGTGACGCCGTACGATTGGGCGACATTCCTCCGGCAGCGTATCTATGAGGTGAAGCCTGACGCGCCGACCGGCGGTATCACCAATGGCGGCTGGCGGCTGGAATATAGTTCGACGCCTAACATCCGTCTGGCAGGTCAGGAGCAGATCGCCGGATATCGTAATTACATGTACGGTATGGGGATGATGGTAAACAACAACGGCACGATCATGGACGTACAGCCGGACAGTCCGGCATTCAAGGCCGGGCTCGCACCAGGGATGAAGGTCCTGGGGCGAAGCAATCAGTCATTCTCAAATGACGCTCTCGCACAAGTCATCACCGCCGCGGCGACCAGCACACTGCCGATCAGCCTGCAGGTTGATAACGCAGGCGTTGTGGGCAATTACAATATGGATTATCACGGAGGGCTGCGGTACCCGCATCTCGTCCGCGTCGATGGTCAGCCCGACCTTATAACTCCCATTGGTTCAGCCAGACAATAGGAGAAAAAACTAAATGCCAAAATACATTATCGAACGCGAGATCGCGGGTGCAGGCGATATCCCAGCGAATGAGCTGCAGGGAATATCGCAGACGTCGTGCAGCGTGCTTCGCGAGCTCGGGCCGCAGATCCAGTGGGTGGAGAGCTTTGTGACGCCGGACAAGATCTATTGCGTTTATATAGCCCCGAATGAGGAGATGATCCGTGAGCACGCGACGCGCGGCGGCTTTCCGGCAAACAGCATCTCGGAGGTAAAGACGATGATCGACCCGACCACCGCCGAGGCCTAGTGTCGGCACACGCCGGATCAACGAAAAAAGGCGGCCCGAGAGCCGCCGATCTCCCTCCGGTGTAAACAGTTCAGCCTCGGCGGCGGTCGTGTCGAACGTCGCGTCGGTCATTTCTCAGATCCCGACGATCACCGCGCGTGTCGCGCCGGTCGCCTTTTAGATCTCGAGAATCTTTGCGAATGTCCCGCCGGTCACTCTTCAGATCGTGTTCGTCCTTAAGGATGTCGCGATGATCGGAGCGAATGTCACCGCGGTCGCTGCGGATGTCCTTGCGGTCAGCCGCTAATTCAGCCGCCGATGCACCTTCCTTCTTGTCCTGGCGGTAGTCCTTTACGTCGGAGTTGACGTCGCGCCGGTCACTGCGAATGTCCCGTTTGTCGCCATTAAAATCGCGGCGGTCCTTGCGTGCGTCGGTGCGGTCGCTTCTCAGGTCCTTACGATCCGAGTTGATGTCCTTGCGGTCGCTGCGTATATCACGCCGGTCGTGCCTGATATCGCGTCCGTCTCTTTGAATGTCGGATTGTGCCGATGCGGCAAACGCTCCGACGCAGAGTAGTACCGCGGTCAAGACCGCTATTCCAGTTGTTCTTATCCTCATAACTTTTCTACACCTCCAAAGTGTTATTCAGTGATCTTTAAAAAAAGCTGATCACCGGCTGAGGAGAGCTCGGCGCCTGAGGAAGCACGGCTCACAACTTTGGCACTACCTTGGACGACGGTTGAACACGATTGGCCGAAAAATCGCGCTTCGGATTTTTTTCGGTTATTCTAAATATTTGTACGAGGCAGTAGGTTTTATGAGCGTTGATGTCGTAATGCCGCAGATGGGCGAATCCATCACCGAGGGCACCGTATCAAAATGGCTAAAGCAGGCCGGCGACCGCATCGAGAAGGACGAGCCGATCCTCGAGATCTCGACCGATAAGGTTGATGCCGAGGTCCCGTCGCCCGGTGCGGGAATTTTGCTCAAGATCAACGTCCCCGAAGGCGAGACCGTCGAGGTCGGCAGCGTTTTGGCCGTGATCGGAGCCGAAGGCGAGGAAGCAGCCGGCGGTGGGGAGCCGGCAGCTGGCAGTAACGCGTCCGCGGCCTCGGCATCTGCGACTTCTCAAACTCCTCAGCCAGTCGAAGAGCGTACAGATCAAGTGTCAGTACCGGCGGCGTTAGCGGGTGGCGGTGGGGCTGTCAGTGCTCCCGTACCGACCGGCGATGAAAAATCATCGCAGAGCCCGGGCGGCACTCCGATCGTAATGCCCCAGATGGGTGAGTCGATCACGGAGGGCACCGTTTCCAAATGGCTCAAGAAGGTCGGTGACGACATCGCCAAAGACGAGCCGCTGCTCGAGATCTCGACCGACAAGGTCGATGCTGAGGTTCCTTCGCCGGCGGGCGGTAAGCTGCTCTCGATCAACGTGCCGGAGGGTGAGACCGTCGAGGTCGGAGCCGTCCTCGCCATGGTCGGTGCGGAAGGGAGCGGTCAGCCGCCAGCGGTCAGCGGTCAGCCTTCAGCAACTGCGCCAGCCTCAGTACAACCGAGTGGCTCTGCGGGCCCAGAAGCTACGCCGAAGACCCAAACCGCCGCTGCCTCTGCGCAGCCGCAACCAGCAGTACGCACTACACAATCGAATGGCGGGGGTTCGAATGGTCACTCTGTGGATGAGCTTCGCCGTATCAAGTCGAGTCCGCTGGTGCGCAAGATCGCTGCTGAGCATGGGGTCGATATCACAAGAATCCCGGGCTCCGGCATTTCGGGGCGTGTGACCAAGCAGGACATTCTGCACTTTATCGAGACCGGTGCTGCCCTCAGGCCGCAGGACCTGCTCGTTAAAGGTGCACCTGCATTTACGCCGACTACGACTGCCGCACCTGCAAGTTCAAAACGCTTTGTTCCGCCGCCTCCGTCGACCATCGGAATGGAGGACCGCGTCGAGAAGATGTCGGTCATGCGAAAGAAGATCGCGGACCACATGACCTTCTCAAAGCAGACGTCGGCACACGTGACGAGCGTTTACGAGATAGATATGACGCACGTCGCACGGTTCCGGACGGCGAATCAGCAGGCATTTCAAGCTAAATATGGCACGAAGCTCACATTCATGCCGTTCATCTTTCAGGCCGTGACGGCGGCGATCCGCGAGCACCGCATCGTCAACTCACAGGTGGATGGCGAGAATATCGTTTATAAGGGTGATATCAACCTCGGAATGGCGGTCGCTCTCGATTGGGGCCTTATCGTGCCCGTGATCCGCAATGCCGACACGCTCTCGCTTGCGGAGCTTGCCAGAAACGCGAATGATCTAGCCGATCGTGCCCGCACAAAGAGGCTTAGCCCGGACGAAGTGCAGGGCGGCACCTTTACGATCACAAACCCGGGCGTTTTTGGTGGACTATTCGGCACGCCGATCATCAATCAGCCGCAGGTCGCGATACTTTGCGTCGGAACCATCGAGAAACGGCCAAAGGTGCTCACCTCAGCCGAGGGCGACGATTACATCGCTATTCGGCAGATGGCGTATTTCGCCCTTACCTACGATCATCGGATCGTTGACGGTGCGGATGCAGAGAAATTCCTCAGCTTTATGAAGAATTATCTTGAGCACGCGGATTTTTCGCTTGAGTAAATCGGTGCAACCCGAGCGGTTTTCGGGTACTCTCAAGTTATTGTTATTCCTCTCCCTTGGACGTCATCGCCGGCGTTATCCGGTTGAATGTTGGTCTCCCCCGGCGGAGTAAAGAATTGGACCGCCCGATCAGCAAATGTCGTATCGCGACAACGCGCGCTCCCTTTTGGAGCGTCTATCAAAGTAGTACTTAAATCAGCATCATCCAGGAGGCATCTATGATCAAAAGGATCTCTATTATTTTCCTATCGATAGTTTTCGCGAGCCTGAGCCTCTATGCTCAGAACGGCACGCCAAACGATAATTCCAACGCACGCGTACGCAACGTCGCCTCGGGCCAGAAGCTCAAGGTCCAGGGCGTCGTGGTCGCAAAAGAGAGCGACAACACCGTTATTCTCCGCGATGCGACCGGTAACGACACACGCGTGGTGATCGAGCCGAACGCCAGTATCCGGACGAACGGCGGCTTCCTGAGGAGCGGCGACAAGTATGCGTCCTCGTCCATCGTTCGCGGGCTGAACATGGAGGTCGAGGGCCGCGGCGACGCGAATGGCTCCCTTTCGGCGTCGAGGGTCCGTTTTGACAAGCAGAACCTCCAGGCTGCCCAGGCACTCGACACAAGAGTCACCCCAGTTGAGGAGCGTGTTACGGCAGCAGAGCAGAATGCACAGCGTCTCTCAGGCCAGATCGACGAACTGATGGCGATCTCTAACGCCGCCAAGGGCGGTGCGAAGGCCGCTCAGCAAACCGCCGACGCGGCAGTTGCAGGCGTGAATGCCACCAACAAGCGCATCTCGGATCTCGACGACTACACGGTCCAGACCACGGCTACGGTTAACTTTAAGGTTGCGAGTGCAGTCCTTTCGCCCGACGCAAAGACGCAGCTTGATCAGGTCGCGGCCTCGGCATCGACGCTGAAGGGTTACATGATCGAGGTCACCGGCTTCGCATCTGCGGAAGGCGGTGCCAAGATGAACAAGCAGCTCAGCGAGAGACGTGCACAGGCCGTTAAGGATTACCTCATCGAGCAGCACAACATCCCGCTGCGTCGGCTGACAACGTCTTACGGCTACGGTGCCTTGCAGCCAGTTGCGGATAACACGAGCCGCGAGGGACGCGAGCAGAACCGCCGGGTTGAGGTCAAGCTCCTCGTGAGCCGCGGCATCAACCAGAACGTCGAGGTCAAGTCGTCGCAAGACAACAACGAGCAGTAACTTTTTGTCTCAGCAGGGCATCTCATAAGCCGCGAGTACTAAATCCTCTCGCTGCTTGAGGTGCCCTCATAACTTTTAGTGTCCTGCCCGCCTCTTGTTCGCACTATGTCCAAACGAAACCAAGTTCTACGAGTTTTCGGCCTCATTGTTGGACTGACGGCCATGTCCGCGTTTGGTCAAAAGCCGACGGGCACGCCGGTAAGGATAGATGATCCGAACGAGGTCATTAAGGTGAATTCCCGGCTTGTGGTCGTGCCGACATCGGTGACGGACGCGAGTGGAAATCCCGTACCGGGACTAACGTCGAACGATTTCAAGATAAATGAAGAAGGGCGACCGCAGACGATCGAGAATGTGAGCCCCGGCGAAAAGGTCCCGCTTGAGATCGCGTTGCTTTTCGATGTGTCGGCGAGCACGGATGCGATGTTCAGGTTTGAGCAGGACACAGCGGCAAAGTTTCTAAAGGACGTGATGAAGGTCGATGACCGTGCGACGATCTACTCCATCGGGACGAAGCCGCACCTTATCATCGGCAGCGCAAATGCCGATCAGGCAGCGGCATCCGTGATCGGGCTATCGGCTACAAAGGAGGCTACGGCTTTTTTTGACGCTGTCGCGGAAGCCTCGGACTATTTGAGGAAGAATGCTCCCGAGCGTTCGCGGCGCGTGATCATCGTGATCTCGGACGGCGATGACACCGCAAGCGAATCGACCCTGAGGGAATTCAGGCTTAGAGAACAGAAGATCGTTGCGGGTACCGACCCCGCTTATACCAAAACTGGCTCGATCCTGCTTCAGGCTCAGCAAGCGGCTAAGGTACGAGAGAGATCCGCAGTTACCAAGGCATTGCAGGATGCGGACACGGTCTTTTTCTCTATAAATCCAGGAGGCAGCTCATACCAGCTAAATACAATTAGTGTCTTTGGACAGGAGAATATGCAGGCCTTCGCCAATGATACGGGGGGCAGCGCATTCCTGCCAAAGTTTCTCCCGATAGATACAAAGCTCTCGTACGATAACGCGACAAATACGCGGCGAAATAACGAGACGCTCGATGGCATCTTTCGTCAGGTAGCCAGCGAGCTCCGTTCGCAGTATCTCGTGCAATACTACTCTGACAGCGAATACCCGAACGGTAAGTTTGTAAAACTAAACGTCGCAGTTCCCACACACGCGAACGTCAAGATCAGGGCGCGACAGGGATACTACGTGAAGAATTAGGATTCTTTGCGTTCTCTGCGAGTTCTGTGCGGCCTCTGCGTAGAATGTACGCCACGAGTATTTAACGCGGCGGACGCGAGAGACACGCTGAGATCGCAGCGATTCATTCAGGATCTTTAGTCACGGCCATTGTCGAGTATCTGCTGCCGGCCCTTGTCAAAGCTCTCGCTGTTGGTGTTTTTTTGCGGGCGAGGTGCCACCGCACCCATGGTGGGCTTGCCCATCGTGAAGTTTCCCATCATAGGCGTCGGTGTCGGACTTGGCGTTCGACCCGGCATCGCTATCTCACCCATTGTCATGGTCGCCGATTTTTTGAAAAGCGATACAAAGAATAGTCCCGTCATCAATGCCATGAGCATTGAGAGCGCGGCGGTCGCGTAGAGACGTGTCCGCTGCTTGATCTTGGCCCAGCCAACGGGGCAATCCTGCGTAATGACCGTGCCGTCCGCCCGCTTGTAAAACCGCACGCAAAGCCGCCCCTCGGCGTTCCTGACGAGCCGCTCGGCGTCCTCGCGGGTCATCCCCGAAAGGTTGTAGACGTTGAGCTTGCACTCCTTACAAAAGCGCTTTTGATCATCGCCGTACATCGCATCCCAATCTGCCGAGCACGGACTCGCGATCCTGACATTATCGAGCGGGCTATAAAAACGTGACATATCCATTCCCTCCATTCAGCAACTGCTGATGTGAAGAGGAACGGAGATCACGGTCACGTCTTGCGGGTTTATTTGCTTATCTCGAATCTGGCAAGAACAACCGTCCGTACCTTCTCCGGTGCGAACGACAGCGGCCGTGTGTAGTTCGCGGCAGTCGCGGTATTGGACATGGCCATGTAGTTGTAATACCCGGACGGGCGATTCTCTTCATCGACTTCTTTCACGAAGATCGCGTCGCCAACTCGGCCGCCGATAGCCGCCATCATGTACTCCGCCTTCGCCTTTGCGGCCTTGATCGCCTCCATACGCAGGTCACGTCTGATATCGCTAATATGCGTGTTTTCTGCTAAGACGAGATCCAGACTGGCGACATTGATACGGTCAGAGAGTTCCTGGAGCGGGGCTACCTTATCGAGGTTTCGGACCACCAGCCGGTAATCTTGCGTGGCGAGAACGTCCCGACGCCGCCGGACATAGCGCGCAGAGATATCGTATATAGAAAGATCTTTCGCAAGATCGACGCCGATCTTCTCCAACTCCGTACGGAGCTGAGCTTCTTGCTGCTCGATAGTGACCTTTCCGCGCGTTCCCGTTCGCTCTGCAAGGCTGATCCGAAATGTAAGTTGATCCGGTACAACCATCTGCTCAGCGGTTCCGGTGACCTCGATCCCCCGGAGTGCGTCTACGATAGTTTGTCCGAATAGCGTAAGAGTCAACCCGCCGATGAGGGCGGCGATCAAAAGAATAGGTTTCATGGATATACCTCGCCGAAGTATCTTAGCGCGGGTTACGCCGATACTTATGCGTGATCGGCCTCCTACGGCCAACTCCGATGGCGTTGCGAGAGATGATGATCGTCGGCGGGAGCTGCTGGCGTTTGAATTCATTTGCCGGGTGCTCGACCTTGTTGAGCAGGCTGTAGACAAGCTCGGGGTCATGACCTGCGGAGATGATCTCGGACGGTGCGGCCTTTAGCTCAAAGTACATCTTGAGCACCGGGTCCATCAGCTCGTACGGCGGCAGGGAATCCTGGTCGAACTGGTTTGGCGCAAGCTCGGCCGAGGGCTTTTTGTCGATGATCTTGTTTGGGATCAGCTCGCGGCCGGCTTGCCGGTTGACCTCGCGTCCGATCTCCCACACCTCGGTCTTTAGCACGTCACCTAAAACTGCAAGGCCGCCATTCGTGTCACCGTAGAGCGTGCAGTATCCGACCGCCAGCTCGCTCTTATTACCGGTCGAGAGCAGCAGCCGTCCCTCGGCATTTGAAATAGCCATCAGGATGACGCCGCGAATACGTGACTGCATGTTCTCCGCAGCCAACGAGTCGCCGCTTTTCGTGGGCTCGTTGAGCTTCATCTGGTGGAGCAGCGTATTGAATGTGTCCGAGATCGGCTCGATGCGTCCGTCGCAGCCGAGATTGCGGATCAGCTCTTGGCTGTCCTTGATGCTGCCCTCGGACGAGAATGGCGACGGCATCATTACGCACAGCACGTTCTCCGGGCCTAAAGCCTCGCACGCGATCGCCACGACGAGAGCGGAATCGATACCTCCCGAGAGGCCGATGAGGGCCTTTTTGAAGCCATTCTTTCGAGCATAATCGCGCACGCCCAAAACAAGTGCCTGATGAATGGACTCACACTCGGCACCGCTAATGCCGCGAGCATCAGGCTTGCGGACATCGAGCTCGACCGTCTCGACGAACTCCTCAAATGCTGTCGCCTGTAGGATGATGTCCCCCTCTTCGTCAGCGATCAGGCTCGCCCCATCAAAGATGATGCCGTCATTCCCGCCGACGAGATTCACGAAGACGATCGGTTTTTTTTGCAGCTTCGCACGGTGCGCGACCATGTCGCAGCGAAGCTTTATCTTGCCCTTGTTGTACGGCGAGGCATTGACGGAGACGATCACGTCAGCGCCGAGGTCGATGACCTCATCGGTGGGATCGTATTCGTAAAGCCGCTCGCTCCAAAAGGTCTTGTCGTTCCAAAAATCTTCGCAGACGACTACGCCGAGCTTTACACCGTTCACGTCGAATATTCGCCTCTCATCAGACGGCTCAAAATATCTGGGATCGTCAAAAACGTCATACTCCGGCAGCAGCGTCTTATCTTCAAAGCCGAGCAGCTCCCCGTCATGTATGACGGCGGCGGAGTTGTACAGCTTTCGCCCCTCGTTGTCGCTGCGCTTGCGGATCGTGCCGAGCACGACCGTCAGCCCTTTGGTCGCGGGAATGATCTCGCGAAGCGGTTCCTCGCAGTGCTCGATGATGTCGTGATCTTGAAACCAGTCCTGCGATGTATACCCGTGCGTCACGACCTCCGGAAACACGATCAGGTCCGAGCCGTCCGAGCGACCCTTCTCTATCGCCGCAAGTATTTTTTGGATATTGCCCTTGAGATCGCCGTTGGTCGTGTTGATCTGGGCGATAGTGACTCGCATGCTGCCAGTTTATCGAATCAGGTGCACAGGACACACATCCAACGCAGCCCATGCTCGGTCTGCTGTAACTACTGTCGCATTAGAAAGCATGGCAAGCGCCAGACAACTGCGGTCGCCCAACGACAGCCCCAGTCCTCTTGTAATAGGCCGAAGTTCTGCCGCCTTCCTCGCCTGATGAGAATCGTAGTCCACAACGTCAATTCGCAGTAGGCTGAAGGTTGCAAATGCGCTCTTGATGCTGTGGCCGGCCTCTACCGCCTTTGTCAGCACCTCAGCCAAATTCACCGCACTGATCTCTGCCTCGGCGATCAGTGGGTGTACCTTGTCGGATCCTGGTTCCTGATTCAGGTACGCAATAACGGCGGAGGAGTCGAGCACATATCTACTCATCAGCGGCCTCGCGACGACGGTCCGCTATCAGCTCATCCACAAGATTGCGTCCCTCGGGCACATACTTGCGAAATAACTCTTGAGCTCTGCGCAGATCCCTCTCACGACTCGATATTTTAAGTTCATCGTCATCCGTGATCTCCCATCGGAGCGTCTCCCCGACTCTGAGGCCCAACCTTTTACGTGCCTCCGCGGGAATGACGACTCTGCCACCCTCAGTCATTTTTGTCGTGCCGCTGTTCATATGACATATCGTAGCATATATGTCAGGGCTTGTAAATGTGTCAAGCTTCTCGACCCTCAAGCCGTTCAGCTTGAGGAGCTTTTTTGACCATCGTTAGCCGATTGCCGCGGTCGTTGTAGATGACCTCATCCATGATGTTGTATATGAATAGGACGCCGCGGCCGCTGGTTTTGAAGAGGTTTTCCGGATCGAGCGGGTCGGGAATGTTGTTGACGTCAAAACCCTCGCCCTCGTCCTCGATCGTGAATCTAGCCTCAGCGGGGGAGACGTCGGCGGTGATGCGGATGAGCTTTTGCGCGTCAAACTTGTTCCCGTGCTTGACCGCGTTGACGAAAGCCTCGTCCAGGGCAACAAAAAGGTTTGACTGCTCGGGTTTGCAGACGCCGAGCTTCTCGACCCGCTTCATCAGGTACTCCAGCACGATGTGCATCAGCGAGAGCGTGGTCGGCAGTTGAAACTCGATATTCTCACGAATGCCGCTCACGAAGTTGGTCGTGTCGACATTGCGGATCTTGTAATCGAGGGTGGTGGCGACGAGGGATTTGAGCTCCTCCTCATTAAGCCCGTCACGGCGATAATTTGCCGCGCTCAGTTTAAAGGCTTTTAGATGCTCCCCATTTGCCGCCTGCGGCACATCGGGCAAGCAGGTCGCGGTTGGATTTGAGGCACGCTCCTCAGCAGTAACATCGAGATCCGAGATGACAAGGTCGTACTTTTCGAGTCCATTCAGCCCGGCCGCATCTGACCTGCGTTCGAGGATACTGACCTCGTGCCCCTGGGTCCTAAAAACCTCTGAAAGGGCTGTAGCAAGATCGTCGTGGTCGTCGATGATGAGGATGTGTCGCTGCATCAATGAGGGGAGCTATCGGGTACGTACGACAAGCCGCAGGTACTTGTTGCAAAATGATAATGCAAACAGGGCGATAACCAACAATGGCAGACGACGCAAGCCTAAAGCTATACCGCTTCGCGACGCTTGAGGAGTACAGCGCGAAGGAGCGTTTCCTCATTCGGCTGATAGGCGTCCTCATGTACGCGGCGATAGGCTTTCTTGGCTGGTCCTTGCGGATGGACGACTCGGAAGCGAGCAAGATACCCGCTGCGGATGGGGACGAGAGGCCCATCTTCTGTTCCTGGCACGATAGGATACTGGCGGGAATGTATCAGTTTCGCGATCGAGGGTTATGTCTCATGTCATCGGTGAGCTTTGACGCCGAATACACGGCACGATGCCTGATACGCTTTGGCTACGGTGTAATAAAAGGATCATCGACGCGAGGCGGTGCGAGGGGAATGATCGAGATGGTACGGGCAATGCGGCAGGGCATCCCGATGGCGTTCACCGTGGACGGCCCGCGCGGTCCGCGTTACGAAGCGAAGCCCGGTCCGGTCTACCTAGCAAAAAAGACGGGGAATCCGATCGTCGCATTCTCCGTCGAGACGAGCAGGTATTGGACGCTGAATTCTTGGGACAAGCAGCAGATACCGGTGCCGTTTTCGCGGGCGAAGTTGTTTGTCGCGGACCCGATCTATGTTCCCGCTCATGCGGATGGGACTCAAGTCGAGGCTAAGCTGCAAGAATTGCAGTCTGCTCTTGACGGCGCTGTCGAACGCGGGCGCGTTTGGCGCGAGAGCCTCAGCTAAGCGGCTCCCGCGATAGGAAATTCGCCGTCATCATCACAAAGCTGATCCAGATCAGGTCGACGAGCAGCAGGTGCCCGAGCTGCATCACGATCGGCGCGAGCATGAGCAGCGTCGCGGCCCCAAATAAAAGCTGTCCGAGGATGAAGAGCGAATGGACGTTTGCCCACCGCTTGGCTTTTGTGCCGATGCCGGCCTCTTTCCCAAGCGAGCCGGCGATGAATATAAGTGCGACTCCAGCGGCGATGGCGGTGATCGGGTGGAGCAGCCTAAGACGAACCAGCATGTTCGACGTCGGGGAGAGATCGGCTGCGAGTCCCGCGGACAAGCTACCGGATGGGAAGATCATGCTCGCAAGAGCAGCCACCGAACCGGTGATGCCGACTATAAAGACTGCGACTGCCCCTGCGACGATCGCGGCTTTGTACTTACTCGATATACTCCACCGCAGACGCTCTCCACCGCTCGCGTAGTAGCCGGTGAGCGTGAGAAACGCTAGCAGGACGAAAGTGTTGATCAGATGGCCTGCCATCCAGAAGGGACGCGATGGGGTGAGGTTTTCCGCGGTGTTGCCGGTCAGGACGAGACCAGCTCCGACAAGCGCTTCCGTCAGAACGAAGATAAAAGAGAGGACGGCTGTCTTTCGTATTGGATCGCCCTTGCCGTACTTTTTGAAGGTCCAGATCAGCAGACCGACGATACTCGCAAAAGCGAGGAAGCTCGTTATTCGATGCGAATACTCGATGATGGTCTTAAGCTGCGGGGCCGAAGGGATGACCTCGCCCTGACATGTGAGCCAGTGCTGTCCGCAGCCGTCGCCGGATTTTGAGGCGCGCAGGAATACGCCCCAGAGGATCACGAGCAGATTCCACCCGAGCGTCATCCATGTATAGCGTGCGTAGCCCGTGAGTTTTTGGGTGCGAGACATCTACTTCAAGATTCTACGCTGAAGGGTGCGGTAATATGACGTGAGCAAATGCCAAAGGAGCGGATCGACAAACTTCTGACGGACCTCGGCCTCGCCTCTTCACGCACGAAGGCTCAGGCGATGGTGATGGCGGGCGTCGTGCTCGCGGACGAAAAGCGCGTCGAGAAAGCCTCCGAATCTTTCGATACTAACGCGTCCATCAGGATCAAAGGAGACTCGCCGGAGAATAAATACGTCAGTCGCGGCGGCCTAAAACTCGAGGCTGCGCTCGCCGCCTTTTCTATCGATCCGGCGGGGCTCAACTGCATCGACATCGGCTCGTCAACCGGCGGTTTTACCGATTGCCTGCTGCAGCACGGAGCGGCACATGTCACCTGCATCGACTCCGGGACAAATCAACTCGACTGGCGGATACGTACGGACGAACGTGTGGACGTGCGTGAGAATACTAATGCGAGAGCTCTCACGCCTGCAGATTTTACATATTTATTCGACCTCGCGGTCGTGGACGTGTCATTCATCTCCGTAACGAAGATCTTGCCGGCCCTCATCGAGCTGCTTGTGGCCGTCGGTCAACTGATAGTGCTGATCAAGCCGCAATTCGAGGTGGGGCGTGGCGACGTCGGGAAGGGCGGTATCGTGCGCGACCCTGAGAAGCACGAGCGGGTCGTCGGCGAAATTAATGGGTTTGTACAAGCTCTTGGGCTGCGGGTGCTTGGCGTTATCGACTCGCCCATTCTGGGAGCTGAGGGCAACAAGGAGTTCCTCGCCCATTACGCCAGGTTAGAGGAGAAAGATCGGTAGCTCCTCGCGAGATTCGTCGGATGAGTGCGACCTGTCTTCGTCCGCGGATTCCCGATCGTCATAGCCTAACGGAGCGGCGCCAGTCTGCGGTTCCTGTTGGGCGATCCGTGGCTGAGACCTTGTTGTAGAAGCATTTGAGCCGTTTAGCTCACCCACAACGCATTGAAATACCGATTCAGCGGATGAGTCCGCGAGATCCGCGAGGCCATAGTAGATCCATTTCCCGTCGCGAGTGGTGTCGACGAGACCGGCGTTTCGCAGGTAAGCGAGGTGGCGGGAGATCTTTGGCTGGCTTTCGCCCGTCTCGGACACGAGATACCCCACAGACACGGGTCCTACAGCCATGAGGCCGAGGAGCCGGAGGCGAGTTTTATCGGCAAGGCCAAGGAATAGCTTCTCGAGCGCGGCGACGTCAGGTAGCATGCTGCTCATATTACTTCACACGAATATGTTCGTGCAACATGATTCTTGCGGAAGGTAATTGCGCCCATTCCAAAGCTCGTTTAGGATTTACCGCGTATGACGAAGTCGATATTTACCACGGCTGTTCACGCGGGCGACGATCACACGCAGCATTTTGGGGCTGTTTCGGTGCCGATCTACCCGGCGTCGGTGTTTGCTTTCCAAAATGCTGACCAAGCGTCGGCGATCCACAATGAGGAAAAGCCGGGCTACTACTACGGCCGTCTTGGCAACCCGACTCAAACAGCATTAGAGGCCGCGATGGCCGAGCTTGAGAGCGGGGAAGCGGCCCTTGCCCTTGCCTCGGGAATGGCCGCGATCTCCGGCCTCGTTCTTTCGCTCGTGAAAAGCGGCGATCACATCGTCGCACCGGCGTCCGGATACCCTACGACGCAAAATATGCTGCGTCACATAGAGCGATTCGGCATCGAGACCACCTTTATCGACGCAACCGATCCCGAGGCTTACCGGGCCGCCATACGTCCGAATACACGGCTATTCTGGATCGAGTCCCCGTCAAATCCGCTTCTACTTGTCACGGATCTTAGGGCTGTTGCAGCGATCGCTGCGGAGAATGGCATCAAGACAGTGGTCGACAACACGTTTGCGACACCGTTCAATCAGCGGCCGCTGGAGTTTGGAATAGACGCTGTCGTCCACTCTGCGACCAAGTACCTGGGGGGGCACAGCGATCTGACAGCGGGCGTGATAATCGGAAGTGGCGAGATCATCAATGCAGTCAGGCATGCAGCTAATAAGTTTTACGGGGGGAATATCGCTCCTCAGGTCGCCTGGCTCGTACTGCGCGGTATCAAGACGCTGGCGCTGCGCATGGAACGGCATAACAGCAACGCATCCGCCATAGCGAATATGTTGTCTGCGCACAAGAACGTCAAGGCTGTGTTTTACCCTGGTCTGGAGTCGCATCCAAACCATGCAGCGGCTGCCAAGCAGATGTCGCCGGGCTTCGGCGGCATGATCGCTTTTGATGTCGGCACCGTGGAGGCGGGAAAGACACTCTGCAATAACGTGAAACTCTGCACTCTCGCAACCTCTCTCGGTGGCGTAGAGACCATACTCCAGCATTCAGCCTCAATGACCCACGCCGCTGTCCCTGAGGAGGAGCGAGAGCGAGCAGGAATCACCGATGGGATGATCCGTCTCTCGGTAGGTATCGAGGACGTGAACGATCTGATGGCCGATCTCGATCAGGCGCTGGAGAGAATACATAAAATATAAAAAAAGGGAGCGCTGCCGCTCCCTTCAAGATCTGCTTAGATCGCGCTCTAGCCTTCGCGCGGGTCTTCGCCC
Source organism: Pyrinomonadaceae bacterium (assembly GCA_045807825.1). Taxonomy (GTDB): domain Bacteria; phylum Acidobacteriota; class Blastocatellia; order Pyrinomonadales; family Pyrinomonadaceae; genus OLB17. Next base: position 27,213 of record JBJMGO010000135.1, read on the forward strand.
TTGGATTTACTCATTTGCGGAGCTGCTGACGCAGTCGGCAGGGGCAGCCCGACGGCATCCGCACTCACGAGCGGCTCATCTTGACCGTCCTTATTATTCCCTGAATCCGAGACGATCATCTTGCCGGACTGCTTGGTAAAGATCAGCAAGTCCTTCTCAGCGTCAAAGTCCACCGTTACGAGATCGCCGGTCTCGACCTGCTCGGTGGCGACAAGATTCGAAAGTGGATATACGAGAAATCTCTCGATCGACCGCTTGAGATGACGAGCACCGTACTTGAGATCGATGCCCTCGCCGAGGAGAAACTCCTTCGCCGGGGTCGTACATTCAAAGATAAATTTCGTGCCGGCGGACTCGGTGATGCGGTCCTGCACGGATCTGAGCTCGATATCGAGGATCAGCCTGAGGTGATGCTCCTTAAGACTGCGGAAGACCACGACCTTATCAATGCGGTTCATGAACTCGGGCGAGAATTTACGCTTCGCCGCCTCGAGCGCCGTGCGATAGATCTTTGTGTCGATCTCGTTGTCGGCCTTTGCCTGGTCTTTAGCCGACGGCGCAAAGCCGATGCCGCCGGAGATCATCTCGGACATCTCGCGTGCACCGAGATTCGACGTCATGATGACGACCGTCTTAGAGAAATCGACGCGTCTGTTGTCGCCGAGCGTCAGCGTCGCCTTGTCCAATATTCCAAGCAGCAGCTGCCAGAGCGAATCCGATGCCTTCTCGATCTCGTCGAACAAAACGAATGTCAGCTTTGTGTCGTCCGTGTGCGATTTGTCGAGATTCTCCTGCGTGAGCATCGGCGACGTCTCTCGGTGACCGAGGTATCCCGGAGGCGAGCCGATCAACTTTGCGATCTCGTGCGAATGCTGAAACTCGGCACAGTCGATCTTCACCACCGCGTAAGCGTCCCCAAACAGCACCTCAGCAGCGGCCTCGACGACACGTGTTTTTCCCGAGCCCGTAGGTCCGAGGAACAGCATCGTGCCGAGCGGACGCGACGGGTTATTCATGCTGGCCAGATAGATCTGGAAGAGCCCGCTCATCCTGCGCACGGCTCGTTCCTGGCCAACGATCAGGCCGGAAAGCCGATCTTCGAACTCGGCAGCCCGCGGACTCTTGCGATCGGGATCGAGCAAGATGCCCTGTTCTTCATTTCTTTCTTTTTTGGCCGCTTCCTGTTTCATCTCTTCACCTCAAAGCGCGAATGCGATGGTGCCGCTCGCCTCAACTCTAAGAACGACTTTTCAATTTGGACTTGCTCAGACTGCTCAATGCAGTCACAGCAAAGATGAATCCGCTGGTATGTTCGTTGGCTGAACTTCGATTTGTGGAAGGCGCGGGTATGAAGGCCCGCTCCCGATGCCTTACATTTAGCACAGGTAGCGCGCGGCTTGCAACAATAAAATGAATAACTTAGCGATATTGGTGCCACTTGCATGCAACCAAAATAGCAAGGCTGAGAGATCGAGAATGTCAGTCGTAATACGAAGTCTTCACTGGTCAAATGGATACCACTGGCCCAATGCGGAGCTGTGCAGATCGCCGGCAAAATATGATCGAGGTATCGAGTCGACTCCGTGCGCCTTTAGCAGCGATGGAGCGTAAGGGTAAACACGAGCGTCGTCCGGCACATTCATCAGGTCAAGGAGCGTCGCAAAAAGATTGTGGTGGGCGGCTTTATATGATGTGTCAGCGGCGGCCATCCGCTGATCGCTGCCGATCATAAAGAGAGGAACAACGGCCTCACTTCGCGTGGTCGAGCAGTGGGATACGACGGCGCCATTCTCACCCAATGTTTGCCCGTGATCGGATGTGTAAACGATCACGGTCGCGTCAGGAATATCCGGGTCGACAAGCGGCGAGAAGAACGACTGCATGTTGTACAGCAGCGCGTTGTCGTAGCTATTCACAAGCTGGTCGTGATCCACGTTGCCGTAAAAACCAGTGTCGTCAGCTCCGTACAGAGCGGGCTGCCAGACATTGGAGTCTTTTGGATAGGCGCGTTCATACGGCTTGTGAGTTCCGCGCTTGTTGATCCAGATAAAGTTGCCGGTGCTCGACGCGACGATCTGGCGCACACGCAATGCGATCTCGTGATCGACCTCGTAGAGAGGCAGAGCGGTGAAATTCTTGGCGTTGATCCACTCGTAATCATCTAGGTCTGAGGCCTTGCCGTTCCAGACGGTGGAGAGCTGCCCGTCGAAGTAGTAGTTCTTGTAACCCGCAGCCTTTGCGTACTGAAAGATCGTCGGCAGCTTGTACACGTCGAAGCTCGTGTCCGGCAGATCCTTGAGACCGGTCAAGAGAAGATTGTTGGACTCTATGCTGCACGTTGCGCCTGAGGAGGCGATACCCCAGTTCTTGAGTTTGCCTTCGCGGCTCAACTTCGCGAGCAGGGGCGTTGTGTCCCGCGCGTAACCGTCGATGCCGAGGTGATCGCCGCGAACTGATTCATCGACGACGAAGATGATGTTATTCACCGGCGGCGTCGCAGTGCGATATGTGATCGGCGTTCGCGTCGACGTGAAGAACATACTCTTTGGCGGCTGATAGATGCTGCCGACCTTCCAGCTCATGGGGAACTCGGTTGCCGTTCGATAAAACGCCTGCAGCGATGTCGTGTAGTAGAGGTTGTGCGAAAAGTACGCCGTTGCGGCCGAGAATCCGATCAGCACAACGAGAACGGACGCCAGCACGAGCCATCCACGGCGCGCGGTCGGACGGCAGGGAATTAGAACAACAATAAAGGCAACGATCGGAATAAGCGCGAGCGGATTCGTGTACAGTCGCACCGCATCGGCGAGGATCATTCCGTCCGCGGCAAACGCCGCGTTTTCGGCGTCGACGAGTTGTGTGAAGCGGTGAAAAACGCCTTCGTAGCCATACTCAACTGCGATGGCGACGGCGAAGAGAATTATATAAAAAACACGATAACCCCAGCGGCTCGCCGCCGCCGCCCACACGAATGCAAAGCTGACGAGAAGGGCAGCGATCCCCAAAGCGCAGTACGCGACGAGGCGAGCGTATTCGTGCCTTTGGATGTGCTTTACGACGATCAGGTATTCGCCGCTGACGCCAAAGACGATCGCTTCAACGGCGATCCAAATAACGAAGAAGATCAGTGCGAAAAAGAGCGGGCGTCTAAACCGGCGGAAGCGAGCGCCAGCGGGAGCCGACCCATTCGTCGGCTCCGCGCTGGGCAATGCCTCATCAGTCATAGTACTCGAGGCCGAGGTGGGTGATCATTTCTTCGCCCTGTAGGTAGCGAAGCGTATTTTTGAGCTTCATCAATTGGATGAAAAGATCATGCTCGGGATACAACCCCTCAGCGTGCTGCGGGGCCTTAAAGTAGAACGACAGCCATTCCTGAATACCCTTCATCCCGGCCCGCTGCGCGAGATCCATAAACAGTGCCAGATCGAGCGCGAGCGGCGCGGCGAGGATCGAATCGCGGCAGAGAAAATCCACCTTGATCTGCATCTTGTAGCCGAGCCAGCCAAAGATGTCGATGTTGTCCCAGCCCTCTTTGTTGTCGCCACGGGGCGGATAGTAGTTGATGCGCACAACGTGGCTAAAATCTTTGTATAGCTCCGGGTAAACGTCGGGCTGCAGAATGTGCTCCAGAACCGAGAGCTTTGACTCTTCTTTAGTCTTAAAATTCTCCGGATCGTCCAGCACTTCACCATCGCGGTTGCCGAGAATGTTGGTCGAGTACCAGCCTTCGAGGCCGATCATTCGCGCCTTGAAGCCGGGTGCGAGGATCGTCTTCATCAACGTCTGGCCGGTCTTAAAATCCTTACCGCAAATTGGGACCTGACTGTCCTCGGCGAGCTTGAGGAGAGCGGGAATGTCGGCTGTAAGATTCGGTGCTCCATTCGCAAACGGCACGCGCGATTTGATGGCCGCGTATGCGTAGATCATCGACGGGGAGATCTTTGGATCGCTGTCGTAGAGGCCTTTTTCAAACGCCTCGATCGTCTGGTGTACCTCGCTCGCCTCGAGAAATATCTCGGTCGACGCCGCCCACACCATCACGAGCCGCGAGCAGCCGTTGTCCGACTTGAATTTGGCAATGTCCGCGATGAGCTGCTCGGCAAGCTCCATCTTGTTCTTGCCTGTCTTGACGTTCTCACCATGAATGCGCTTGACGTAGTTCTGCTCAAAAACGGCAGGCATCGGCTTGAGCGACGAGAGCTGCTCGGAGACCTGGTTAAGCAGGTCCTTGTCGAGGACTCCGGCATTCATAGCCGCCTCAAACGCCGTGTCATGGAAGATATCCCACGCGCCAAACACTATGTCGTCGAGGTCGGCAAGCGGGACAAAATCCTTGATCTTCGGCACGCGATTGTCGGTGCGCTTGCCGAGACGGATAGTGCCCATCTGCGTGAGGCTGCCGATCGGGTCCGAA
>JBJMGO010000136.1:0-3645 GCA_045807825.1 Pyrinomonadaceae bacterium
GCGTATTCACAAGCGCCCTGACGGTTGGCAATATTCCCTCTGGCAACACCATCCGAACACTCGTCTAATATGGAACGAACGCATGCTATGGCAGCGGATCCAGTACACACATCTGAATCCTGTCAGACTAGGATTGGTTGATCATCCAAATGAATGGCGGTGGTCAAGCTCGCGCATCTTTAGCAATAGACGGTCCGAGGATGAGCCGCTCGAGGTTGATCTCGATCGGATCAAATGGGCGTACTGAGACGGAGGCAGAGCCTCCTTAGATATTTCCTTGGTCTTTCGGAGAGGCAAGCCTCTCCGCACTGCTAAGCGGCAAAGCCGCACGAAAAATGGATTTTGCCGAGCTCACAACCTCTCCGATCGACATCACTTACGTCTCACGCCGCATAGTGCCGCCGGAGTGCGGTGCGACTGTCACGCTAGATGGGTACGCGCGCAAATTCACTAAACAGAAGGACGGGTCGGCGAAAGAAACCGAGTACCTCGTCTACGAGGCCTACGAGCCGATGGCGATAAAGGAAATGGAGAAGCTGATCGCCGCCGCTAAAGAGCGCTTTGAGATCTCGCACGTCGGAATCGTCCACCGCACAGGCCGCCTTGAGATCGGCGAGACAAGCGTCGTCATCTCCGTCGCCGCACCGCACCGCCGCGCGGCCTTCGAGGCCTGCGAGTGGCTCATCAAAGAACTTAAACGCACCGTCCCGATCTGGAAAAAAGAGGTCTACTCAGGTGGCGAACAATGGATCGAGGGCGACTTATCCTCAACAGAAATAAAAACAGGATAGACAGGATAAAAGAATCATCGTGTCTATCCTGTTTGATCTTATCCTCGGCCCCGGACGACTCTATCGGACAACCTCGATATTCAACGACTGTGCACCGACGACGATGTATTCGCCCGACGGCAGCTCATTTTCAGAAAGGGTCGTCAATACGGCCGATCTTGTGCCGCCGGCAGTGCGGTCGTTGTTGATCGTCGCCAGCATTGAAGGCGGCAGATTCGGCATTTCGCTCGCGCCGATCACCAGTCCGTTTGATGAACGTGTGAGAACCGCGTACAGACGGTCGGAACGTTTTAGTCTGTTGTACGCTGCGATCAGATCGCCCGCCGTGTGGGGCGTAAACTGGAGCACCGCCGAGTCCTTTTGCACAGCATTGCCGTCGCCGATCGTAAGCGTCAAAGCTCCGGGCGAGGCGTTTGCCGGAATTGTGACGGGCACCTTTTGCACGATCTGCTGACCTGAGTCGGTGCGTTCGTAAACCGTAGCCTCGACTGTGTCACCCGCGTGAGCCTGCAGGCGGTCGAGAGCGAGACGCTCGACCATGGCATTCTTGCTTCCGTCTGTAGCCTTTATGTCTAGTGTCACGCCGCTGACCTGAGCTCCCGCAAAATCTGCCCTGAGCAATGCCGCTAGCGGAACCGATGCCGCTGATGCCGCAAATACCGGAGCCTGCGGACCCGCAAAACGGCGGTTGATCACGAATGGCTGCTCGCCCTTCACATCCACGCGGCCGCTGACCTCGATGGTCGATTCACCGAGACCGCGTTCCTGCGACTGGAGAATACTGCTGACGCCGGCGTTCACGATCAGAGGCGTGAGAAGGTCATCGATAGCGGACTCAAAATTCAGCTCCTTCGTAAGGCCGCGGCTGTTTGTAAGCCGCACCTTCACTGGGATCATCCGCGGCTCCTGACCGAGCTTGCCGTAGATCGCTGTCGCGCGGTCCTGCGAGATCGTGCCGACCATCGCGTCCGGCACAGCGAGCTTGAATGAGTTGTTTGCGTTGGGCACGACGGTAATGACGTGCGACTCTGACATTGGAAGATTCGTCGACCCGAGCGAGAAGAAGGGGTGTCCAAATGCGTAGATCTTTTCCCCGTCACGCAGCGTCACGGTGCCGGCCGCCGCGATCTCAATGTCGCCTCGCGATAGATGAACGACGATCGAGTCCCCGCCGAGAAGTGTCGTATCTGTAGGCTGCTTCATCGGCGTCAAGCCTGACGGTGAGCCCGCGACCGCAACCGGCATAATTCCGGCCGCGTCAAACTGCGGCGCCATCATGTCGAGCACCTGCTGCGGCACTCCAGAAAACGTCAGCGGCGTCGCGATCGGCTTAAACGTCTGTCCCGCGATCGCGCTCAGACGCGAATCCGCCGCAAACCCCGAGGCGACCCCGCTCGAACCCACTCCTTTAAGTACAGGCTTCCAAACATTGGCATTCAACTCAGCAAAGCTGAACGTCCTGTCACCGATCGAGGCAACACTCGGTCCGGGAGCGGACTCCATAACCGACTGCATCTGCTCGATCGGTGTGATCCCGCAGATCGGCTCTTTTGCGAATGGAAAGCTGTACGAGATCGCCCCGACCAGCTTGCCGTCAATGTAAACCGGCGAGCCCGACATACCCGCAAAAACGAACGTCCGCTCGGCATTTGCACCGGACAGCCTGCCCACGATCATGTCCTGCCTTGGCCCGATCCAATTTGGCAAAACACCGAGTATCTCGACCTGAAATTCCTCGCTCTTATTACCGTGAAAGACGGACTTCGCACTGCCCTTCATCCCCTCGCGGATCTCGGCAAGCGGGAATATCCGCGCAGACGGCGAGGAGGCAACAACCTTCTCAAACTGGCCAAAGCTAACTGTCGAAAACGCCGCGTATGCAGCAAAGACGGTAAGGGCGGCGTGTAAAAACTTCTTTATCACAAGGTTGCGCATATGGTAACATTTATTGGCTCTCAGTCTGAAGCCTTTTCCCACCGGCTTCGTCCTCAACTTGCAGTTTCCTTTTCGGCCATCGTAGGCCCACATCATCCGTCATGCCTCACGCTTCTCATCTGATAAAAAGTCTCACGCGTCTGGTCTTTCCCGCGATCCTGCTGATCGTCGCTGCTGTTGCCGGCGGGTCCGTCTGGCTCGTCTACAGCGCCTCCCGTCCGACCAAGTCGCAGTACATTGTCACCCCCGCCAAGTACGGCCGTCTCAGCACTCGTGCCGCCCAGATCACCGACGAGAATTGGCCAAATCCCGACGGCAGCACCTCTCGCGGTTGGCTGCTCCGCGGCATCGAGAACGGCCCCGCAGTCATCCTCATCCACAAATACGGTGCCGACCGCTCGTACCTTCTCAACCTCGGTGTCAAGCTCAATGAATCCACCAATTTCACCGTCCTGATGCCCGACTCCCGCGCCCACGGTGAGAACCCATCGGTCCAGAACGCCTCATTCGGCGGCTGCGAAGCGGAGGACCTAACCTCCACAATTCAATACCTGCGCGGTCTTAAGGGCCAAAACGGCAACACGCTCGTCGGCAAAAACATCGGCGTCTACGGCGTCGAGATGGGAGCTCTGCCCGCCTTGAGTACCGCTGCCAAAGATCAGGGCATCATGGCCATCGCCGTCGATTCCGTGCCGCAAGACTCGGATGATGTTGTGCGTGAGGCGGTTGTAAAACGATATCCATTCGGCAGTGCCGCGACGTCACGGCTCGCAAAGCTGGGCACATACCTTTACTACTACGACGGCTGCTATCGCCGAGAAACCGCGTGCGATGTTCCGGATCGGTGAAGTCATGAATCAGACCGCCCGTATCAGGATCGACTGTTTGGAAGAACTGCACGATCCTCGCCGCTCCCGCC
>JBJMGO010000137.1:0-15609 GCA_045807825.1 Pyrinomonadaceae bacterium
AAAGCCGTCAATTAGGCCATAAACCTGCTGCTGGAGAGCCGCATGGACGGCCCTCATATCGCCCTCCGTATACACTCCGCGGCCGATCCCTGATTGGTTTGTCACTACCACAAGCAGGTAACCGGCGGCTTTCAATGCCTGCAGAGCAGCGCTGGTGGTCGGAAACAGTCGCATATCCTCCGGCCGATGAAGGTAATTGACCTCCTCGACCATAGTTCCGTCCCTGTCGAGGAATATAGCCGGCTTTTTTTCCATACTGGTTTAACTTGCAGAGGCTAAATCATTGACATTACTCTGTTTATCGAATACGGCAGATACCGCTTCGATCACCTCATCTACTGATACCCACTTCGCGCAAACGTGACTTTCGGAGTCATCGCGTCGATCGCAATAGCGACATTGTACATCTCGCTGCAAGACCGTAACGTTCTCGCCCCACGGACGTGTCGTTTCCGGGTTTGTCGGACCGAATAGCACGATCGTGGGCGTTCCAACCGCTGGTGCAATGTGAGCGAGCCCCATGTCGTTCGATATCATCAGATCGGATATCGACAATATCGCAACCGCTTCAGCAAGGTTGGTTCTGCCCGTGAGGTCGAATACGCCCTCCGTCAACGCCGCCATGACTTCATGTGATACCTTAGCTTCGTCTCTCGCCCCGATCAGAAGTACTTGAGTATTGAACTCAGAAGCTATTGAGCCTACTAGGTTTATGTAATGTTCTACCGGCCATCGCTTTGCCTTCGAGTTAGTGGATCCGACACCCATCGCGATTATCTGGCGGTCAAGATCGACACCCTCAGCAAGGAGTCGCTGACGGGCTGCAGCCTTACGATCATGCGGGATAGTGAGCGATGTATCTGCTATCGCGGCGCCAACAGACTCTCGATCAAGAAGGTCCCTTTCCACGTGAGCAACGAGATTCAGGTAGTAAAAGACCTCGTGGCGACGGTTTTTCCACTCCGGCACGGCGACAGGATCCGTGAGGAGCAGTCCCCGTAGGTCCTTGTTGTAACCAAAACGCCGCGGAATGCTGCTTAAGAAGGACGTAAGGGCCGATTCAAAAGAATTTGGAAATATGATTGCTAGGTCATATCCATCAGCCTTCAAAAATTTAGAATTGTCGTAAACATCCTTTGCGGCCCATTTTCCTTTGTCGTACGTGACAAGCTCATCGATAAAAGGCGCGTCGGCGAATATGCCCTCGGCCCAGGTACGGGTGTGAAGCGTGATCTCGGCGTCAGGGAAGATGCGTCGCAATTCCTTGAGAGCCGGTACCGACATAACGGCGTCGCCGATCCAGTTTGTGCCGCGGACGAGTATCTTCATGATCGAAGCCTTCAACGCGAAGACGCAAAGTAGCAAAGACGCGAAGGTCACAAACCATTGACTACCCTATGAATAGCGTGGCCCACTTTAACCTCGCCAAAATTGATAACCAAGGCAAGCCGTAGGTTCATTAACCGCAGGTATGTTAATGCTTGAGCTTCAAAAATTCGGTTGTAAACAGAGACCGACTTGACCTCAATAATAACGAGACGCTCCACGAGTAGATCTAGCCTAAGCGGTGATGCGAGCCGATTGCCTTTATACGCTATCTCGACCTCAAGCTGACGCTCGACGCGAAGACCTCTATTCGATAGCTCCCAACAAAGTGCTTCTTCATAAACATTTTCCAGGAGTCCGGGTCCTCCCAGCGTTCGATGTACTTCGATGGCAGCGTCAACAATAAACTTGCTGATGATGTTCTCTCGTTTTTCCACGCTTTGCGTCTTTGCTCCCTCGCGTCTTTGCGTTAAGAATTTGTGAAGAGCGTACGCAGGCCATCGTCGAGCTTCATTGCAGGCCGCCAGCCGAGTTCCTGGTCGATGCGAGCGAGATCGGTGACGTAGTTCATCGGGATCGGCGGCGGCAACTCGGACTCTTCGTCGAGCACGGCTTCGAGACCTGAGACCTCTTCCAGTTTGGTGACAAGCTCGCGAAGCGTGAGCGTGTTCCGTATCCCTCCGCCTAAATTGTACAGCCCGTGGCGGAGCTCCGAATCAACAAATGCCTGACACGCGGCGGAAAAGTCGTCGACGTGCAGGACGTCCCTTCGCGGCAGCCCCTTAGCCGGCAGAGCAAGCGGCTCGCCGTTGTTGATCGCCTCGGCAAAGTGGCCCACAAAATTGGGTATGTTACTGGCGCTCACAGGTGCGTACACTGTTGATAAGCGGAAGATGCAGGACTTGAAGTGCCGCGAATGAGCGTAGTACTCGACGTAGCGCTCGGCGATCAGCTTGGACCACTCGAGCGGCGTCTGTCCTGAGTAGAGCGTCTGGCAATTTTCATTGACCTGGCTGTAATTGTCGGGAAAGCGGCCATAGACCTCTTTTGTCGATGCGAAGATGAATATCGCATCCTCCCGCACGTTCTTGAGCAGGTTGACCGTGCCCTCGACATTCGTGCGAAACGTATAATGCTCGTCCTCACGAGATTTGCTGAGGTGCGCCGCGAGGTGAATGATCAAGTCATACTCTCCCACGATAGCTGCCTGCTCCGGGTCAAGCACGTCACGTCCGGAGCTGCGCGAGTAATCGTCAGCATTAAAAAAACGGCGTACATGCGTACCGAGATAACCGCTGCCGCCTGTGACAAGTACCTTCACTGGTTAAATTAAAGGCGATATTTACCTCGACAGCAAGCGGCTCGTATCTATAGAATTTAATTGCAAAAGAATGCTCGCTCGAGCGAGCGCAAGATCACGCTCCCCACCTTCCTGTTCCCGTCGATGCCCCAAACTCAGGTCGTAAAGAACACGCGTTCGAAGATGCCGCCCAAAGGTTGGCTAAAGTCGCGTCGTCCGGCAAGCTATCAGGCACCGGCCCCGCCGCGGTGGAAGCGAGTTTTTCGTTACATCGTGAACGGCTGGACGATATCGATCTCGCTCGTGCTGGGGCTCGTCGTGTTTTTGACGCTGATGTATTACTGGTTCCAATTCTCGGAGCGGATAGATACGCGGCTGCTGAGCGGCGAGGTATACACGGCGTCAGCCGGCATCTACTCCGCGCCCAAGCTTTTGAAAGTTGGCGAACAGACGTCGATGACAGACCTCATCGATTATCTAAAAACTGCGGGGTACATCGAGCGGAATGCACGGGCAGATGCCTCTCGGAGCCGATTTGCCGTGGATGGAGATGTTCTGGCCGTCGAGCCAGGACTCACAGGCACGATCGACGGGGCGAAGGCGTTTCATTCGCTGTCGATAAAATTTTCAAAGGACGGCAAATCGATCGCTGCGATCGGTGATCGCGACACAAATCAGCAGACGAGAGAGGCGTTTCTCGAGCCAAAGATCCTCAGCTCACTCGCGGCTGAGGGTGAGGGACGGCGAAAGACAGTGACATTCCGTGATCTGCCGCCGCAACTGGTAAAGGCGATCACGGTGACAGAGGACCGCGCTTTTTTTGAGCACTACGGTGTAAATTTCCGCGGCATCGCCCGAGCGTTGTGGCGGCGGTACGAACCGGACGAAGGCTCGGCTATCAACAATCAGGGCGGCTCATCGATCACGCAGCAGCTTGTAAAGAATCTCTTCCTCACGCGCGAGCAGACGCTGAAGCGCAAACTTACCGAGGCCTACATGTCTGTCATCCTCGAGACGCGGCTCTCGAAGGAGGACATCTTCACTCTCTACGCCAACCAGATCTACCTCGGACAGCAGTCGGGTGTCTCCATCTACGGCGTCGGCGAGGCCGCGAATACGTATTTTGGAAAGGACGTATCGCAGCTCTCGCTGCCCGAGGCTGCGTTCATCGCCGGCATCATTCGCTCACCCAATCGGTACAACCCGTATAAGAATCCAGATCGCGTCCAGGAGCGCCGGAATCAGGTCCTCGAGTCGATGCACGAGGCCGGTGAGATCAACGATCAGCAGCTTGCCGAGGCGAGGCAAGTGACGATCCAGCTCAAGCAGATCTCCAGCACAAAAGACCTGCAGGGGATGCCGTACTTCTCGCAGTACGCCACCGAGGAGATCTCGAAGTATGTCGGCGATCCAGAGGCCGTGCAGCACCTGAGGATCTACACGTCGATCGACCCCGACCTGCAGCGCGATGCGTATGATACGGTCGCAAAGCGGCTCGCCACACTCGATAAGCACTTTCCCAAGAAGCAAGGGCTGAATGCCGCGCTTGTCGCTATTCGTCCGAAGACGGGTGAGATCGTTGCGATGGTGGGTGGGCGCGATTATCTTGCGAACCAGTTCAATCGCGCGACGGATGCGATGCGTCAGCCCGGGTCGGTTTTTAAACCATTCGTTTACACGACAGCGATCAACTCGGCCTACGACTCGTCGACGCGGCAGTTTACGGCGGCGACGATCTTTAAGGACGAAAAGAAGACATTCACATACGGCAGCGAGAGCTATGCTCCAAATAACTTTGGCGACACCTTCTCCGGCAAGGAGATGACCTTGCGCGACGCGCTCGTGCACAGCAAGAACGTCATCACCGTCGATCTGGGCCTGCAGCTCAACATCGGACGCGTGATGAATCTCGCCGCCAAGGCGGGAATGCCAAAGGTCGACAAGGCGTATCCGTCAATGGCACTCGGTACGGCCGAGGCGACGCCACTGTCCGTCGCGGAGGCGTATACGACATTTGCGAATCTCGGCGACCGTGTCGCACCGCTGCCGATCACAAAGGTCGCGGCCGGCGACGGTCGTACGGTCATGGCCCCGCAGATCGATAGGAAGAATGTCGTCCGACCCGACGTCGCGTACATCATGGACGACATCATGAAGGACGTCATCAACCGCGGGACCGCGGCACAGGCCGGCGCGTGGGGATTTAAGAATGTGCCTGGTCAGCGTGCTTTTGCAGGGAAAACTGGAACATCGCGAGACGGGTGGTTTGCGGGCTTTACTCCAGAGCTAGTGTGCGTGGTGTATGTCGGATTCGACGACGGCGACAATCTAAACATGAAAGGAGCCGATTCTGCGATGCCGATCTGGGCCGACTTCATGCAAAAAGCCCTCGCGATGCACCCGGAGTGGAACGGCGATTGGCCGATGCCTGCAAACGTCCGCAAAGCCGAGATCGACACGAGGAATGGATCGCTCATCCGAGAGCTCGACACGACTGCCGAGGCCAATCCTTCGCCAACCGTGACGCCGACTCCGTACAAACCATCGGATCCGGAGCTCCAGCAATACTACCAACCCGAGCCGCCGACGCCGCAGGATGTTTTTGTCACCAACGTCCCGGCGGAGTTTCGCCGCACGGAGCTTTTTATCGCCGGCACGCTCCCAATGCGCGCCTTCATCAATCCTGACGATCCCTCACAAAGCGGCAGCAGACCTACACCATCACCCACGCCCTTGAACGAAACCTGGCAAGACGCCGAGCCACCGGCGGGGCCCTCAACAAAGCCGTCGCCTCAAAAAGCAAGACGCGCCTCTCCGACGCCGACTCCATTCGAAGACCAGTAGCATCAGACCCTTCAGGGACCACCCAAGACCTGGGCTCCTATTGCCGTTGGCTTTAGCCAACGGTCGAAGGCTCAACAAGGATTTGGCTTTAGCCTAACTCAGTGCAGCGGTGAGTTGGGCTAAAGCCCATCGAGTTTGGAGCCTCCTCACCGTTGCCTAAAGGCAACGGCAATATTTCCTGCTCGACCACGGCAACGCAATAGTCTGCTCGCTGACCTTTTAAACGGTGCTGCCATCGTATTCTCCGCTTTATGCTGGAGATCATCGGCTGGGCGAGTTCGATTTTGCTGCTCGCGACGCTCATCAAACAGGTTTACAAACAATGGCAGGACGGCACTAGCGAGGGCGTGTCGAAGTGGCTCTTTATAGGCCAATTCGCCGTCAGCGTGGGCTTTACCATCTATTCGATCGGCACACGCAACGCCGTCTTTATCGTCACCAACGCCGCACTCGCTGTGAATGCACTCGTCGGGATCTTCATCTGGTATCGGACGAAACGGAAGGACGGAGAACACGTTCACACCTAATTGACCTGAAAAGTGTATAGTCTTGACACGAATATGAGACGACTTCTTTTCTCGCTCGGTATTCTTTTGCTTTTTGTCACAGCCTGCGCGGCGCAAGGCAGGTCGATCGAGCTTGTGAAGTTTGATATCAAGGCCAGTGTTAATTTTCCACCGACCTGGGTGGACATCATGATGGCCGAGACAGTTGACGAGTTGACGCGGACTAAGAAATTCACAAACGTGACTCTCGTTCCAGAAACGAATCAAGCCTCCACCTCTCCAGACCTCAGGCTCACCGGAAGCGTCAAAGAGTTTCAGCCTGGAAGCAAGTCGACGAGGTTTTGGATAGGTTTCGGGGCTGGGAAAGCGAAGATCGTGGCTGTGGTAAAAATCGTCGAAGTTAGCTCTGGCAAAGGGTTGCTCGAAAGAGATGTTGATGGCAGTGTAATTAAAGGTGCATGGGGACCCGGAGACGCTAGCGAGGCGACGCGTGGCGTCGCGATCGAAATCGCTAAGCGAACCAAGAAACTCTTCCCTTAGGTGTCAAGTATTTGATCAACAGATTCAAACCAGCACCGCGTGCAGAAGCGGTGCTTTTTTCTTTGGTCGTGGGGGAAGTCGGCGGATGCGGGCAGGGCTTTGGCGAGGAGTTGCTCGTCCTCAGTGAGGTCATCCCAGGACTTGAGCGGCCGATCGCAGCGCGGGCAGGTGTCGGAGCCGGATCCTTTGTTATAATCGCGGCGTATCATTCAGGAATATTTCACCACAAAGGCACAAAGGACACGAAGAAAATCCGTTATTAAAACCTTCGTGTGCTTTGTGCCTTTGTGGTTTAAAGCTTTTATGAAAACTGCGATCGTCCGAGTTGCCTTCGTCTGCCTGCTGCTTACTGCTTGCTGCTCGCTGCTACACGCGCAGGCTGAGGAGAAGTTTGATTTCTACGGCCGTGGCCCGTATCGGGAGAGCGTGCCGAGGCCGCAGGCGATGCTGCATTATGAGCCGGGGTCGTTTCACACGACCTACGCGCAGATGGAGCAGGTGATGCGTGCGATCGCCGCGGCGGCACCCGACCGCGTAAAGATCTATCCGATCGGCGAGACTAACGAGCACCGGATGCAGTACGTCATTGCCGTCTCCTCGCCTGAGAACATTGGCAATATAGACACCATTCGCACAAACATCGCTAAGCTCGCCGACCCGCGTACGACCTCAGCGTCAGAAGCAAATAGCATCGCCCAAAGTACGCCCGCTATCGCATGGATGGCATATACCATTCACGGCAACGAATCTGCGTCCTTTGAGGCAATGATGCAGGTGTTGTATCAGCTCGCCGCGTCGAACGAGCCGCAGACGCTCGACATTCTTAAGAACTGCGTCACGCTCATCGTCCCCGGCGAAAACCCCGACGGTCATGAACGCTTCGTCACGTGGTACAACTCCGTCGCCATTGGCGATCCGAATCACTCAGCGATCGAGCACCGTGAGCCGTGGTCGATCTACGGGCGGCTCTCGCACTATCGGTTTGATCTGAACCGTGACACGCTCGCGATGACGCAGCTCGAGACGCAGCACATGGCTGACGCGTTTCAGTACTGGCATCCGCAGGTCTCGGCGGACCATCACGGGCAGCCGTCACAGTTCTTTTTCCCGCCGGACTCGCTGCCGATCAATCCGAACCTGCCGCAGCCGCAGTTCACTAAATGGAATGAGATGTACGGCCGCGCAAATGCCAAGGCCTTTGACGCCAATCACTGGGATTATTACGTTCGCGACGTGTTTGACGCCTTTTATCCGGGTTACTGGGACATGTACCCAAGCCTCAATGGTGCGATCGGAATGACGTTCGAGACGGACGGCGGCGGGTTCAAAGGGATCCGCTGGCTTCGTGACGACGGCTCGATCGCGACTCTGCGCTCCGCGATGGCGAAGCACTACACTGCCTCGCTCACAACCCTGGCCGTTACCGCCGCGAATAAGGTCGACCGGCTAAAGGACTACTACGACTTTCGTAGCGGCTCCATGCGCGACTACGCATCTTCCAGGATGAAGCGCATCGTCATTCTCCCGCAGCGAGATCCCGCTAAAGCCGCGGAGCTGATGGAGACGCTTAGTCATTCCGGCATCGAGGTGAATGTCGCGACCGCACTATTTACTTCGCAATCAGCGCATACATACGGTCAACTTGGCTCTGGAACGGAGACACGGACATTCCCCGCAGGGTCATACATAGTCGATCTCAATCAGCCGCAACGGACATTGATCAAAGCCATTCTTGAGCCCGATACTCCGCAGGACAAGGCCTTCGTCGACGACAACATGGGTCGGTTTCGCCGTAACCAGATGAAGGGTGCGGGCCAGCAGAAGGAGGATTACGGTTTTTACGACATCACGGCGTGGTCCCTGCCGCTCGCCTATGACCTCGAGGCCTACTGGACAGAGGACGGCGGCATGGCCAACGGCGCTCGCGTCACAGCAGAGACGATAGCGGCGGCAAAGCGAGGTAATTTCCCCGGGCGTGCGAGCGTGTCGTACATCATTCCATACGAGAGCGACGCGACCGGGCCCTTCATCACTCGGCTCCTACAGGGCGGATATCGCATCGCCGTCACCACCAAAACCCTGAACGCCGGCGGGCGCAATTGGCCTCGCGGTACGTTTGTAGTGCGTGTGGGCCGGAATCCGGATTCTCTTCACGACGCTCTCGCCCGGCTTGCCCCTGAGATGGGGATCAGTGTCGTTCCGGTAAATTCCGGCTATGCCGAGGAAGGCGACACAGGCGTTGGTGGCGAATCCGTCGTGAGCTTGCGCACTCCGAAGATAGCGATCGTCGCCGACGAGGCAGTGGATCAGACTTCGTATGGATCCATCTGGTGGAATCTCGACCGTTACGGCGTCCGCTTTACGCCTATGACCGTTGCTGCGATAAAGGGCGGCGGTCTGAAGGATTACAACGTGCTGATCATGCCGGATGGCGGTGCAGGACGTTACATGTCGCTCTTTGGTACCGGCGGCGTCGCGTCGCTCAAGGAATGGATCAGCGACGGCGGCACGCTCGTTACCGCACGCGGCGCGTCCGTCTGGGCTGCCCTCAAGGACGTAGGCTTGACAACCTCAAAGCTCGTCGGCAGCGCCGATGATGAGGAGAAAGGAAAGATGCCGGGCGAGCCGAGTACGTCCCCGTCGCCATCGCCGTCACCGTCACCATCGGTTCGTCGAGCCGAGAACAAGAACGTTCCCGCCGAACCGAACCCCAACCCCGATAGCGACGACCTTAAGAGCGACAAAGCCGGTGCAGGTCCACCCGCGCTGCCGCCTATAGCTTCGCCGTCCGCGGACGCGAACAAGGTTCCTGTGCCGCTGCCCGGATCGATCATGCGCGCGACGGTCGACCGCACAACGTGGCTCACCTACGGCCTCGAGCAGGACGATCTGCCCGTGATGCTCGCGAGCGGATATTTCTTTCGGTACTCAAAGGAAGGTTCGAACGCGATCGTATTCGACGCGAAACCACGCCGCCCGCTGACGCTCTCGGGCTTCGTCTGGCCCGGCAACACCGAGCGGCTTCTCGCCGGCACATCATACCTCATCGACGAGCCCAGGGGTTCAGGACACGTGGTGCTATTCGCTGAGGAGCCGTTCTTCCGCGGGATCTTTAGAGGGACAACGCGGCCGTTCTTTAACGCCATCGCATTGAGCGGAGCATTTTGAACAGCCGCCGCAACGGCGAGAGCGGTTAAAATATTATCTATGTTCACTGTCAAGGCCGGTTACTCAAACGATATCGAGATCAGGTCAAACGCTGAGCGGGTGCGGGAGTTTTTCCTCGACATCCGCAATTTTGCAGACCTAATGCCGGGCGTTCAGCAGGTGCACACGGACGCGAAAGGGATCGCCCATTGGAAGGTTCAGACGGAGATCCCCGTAGTCGGGCACATCCTGCAGAAGTTTGCGCTGCAGCTCACCGAGAACTCTGAGGAGCGCGTTGAATGGGCGCCGCTCAGGACAGAGGCTGAGAACTTCCTCCGATACTCAGCGGATTTTATCGAGAAGGCAAAGAACACGACGCTCGTACACTTTTCACAGATGGTCGAGCTTCGTCGCCGCTCCGCTCGCGACCTTCATTACCTTGCTGGCCTTGCCGGCGAGACGATCATCAGCAACGAGATGTCAAAACGCATCGCCGAGATGATCCGGGTGTTTATCGAGAAAGCAAAAGAAAGGCTAGAGAAATGATTGTGTCAGTAACCCCCCTGTGAGTAAGGGCCAGTAGGAGATCTCCAAGGCAGAGCCTCTCGGGATTCTAGACCGCGCATGCGGGTTAACAGGCCCTTACTAACGTGCGGGCTACTGACACGGCTGCTACGTGACTGCGCCGCCGTCGACGATAACGATCTCGCCATTCATAAAGCTGTTGCGGTCGCTGACCATGAAAGCCGCGTACTCGGCAAGCTCCGATGGGCGTCCCATCCGCCCTTTCGAAACCCAAAAATCATGCATCTGAATGAGCCGCTCGGGCAGCGTCTGACCGAGGTCGGTGTCAAAGATACCGGCGGCGATCGCATTGACGGAGATGCCAAAGTTTGCCGCCTCTCGCGCTAGGCATTTCGTAAACCCGATCATCGCGGCCTTTGACGTCGCATAGTGCACGGAGGTCGGCAGCGACCTGATAGCACCCACGGAAGTTATATTCAAGATGTGCCCCTCGCGGGCACGGATCATCTGCTTGTAAAAGGGTTTGGTAACGGCAAAGAGGGAATTGACGTTCGTGTCGACGACCCAATCCCAGCTCTTATCTGTGGTAGTCGCAAAGTTGTCCGGCTTATTCACCGCTGCGTTGTTGACGAGCACTGTAAGCGGGCCCCACGCGTCCATCAGTTCGCGGGCGATGTGCTTCATTCCGTAACGATCGGTGACGGACACCTTGAACGACATTGCACGGCGGCCGTGCGACTCGATCTTCGCCTTTACTTCCTCGGCGAGGTCATCGCGGGAGTGATAGTTGAACGCCACGTCCGCGCCCTCGCGCGCGAACACGTCACATAATGCGGCCCCTATTCCACGGGTGCCGCCGGAGATAAACGCACGTTTTCCTTCGAGCAAAAGACTCATGTTCAAAGAGTTAAGGTTAAGTTATCGCGAGTGTTTGCGGCAACCGTATCGGACACAAAGTCCTTTGGCTGCCGTTTTTGCGGGATCAGGCGGCTTGCGCCTTGGGCTGATACTGGTTGGGGAGCAGGGCACTGATCTCGCGGATGATGTACTCGGTAGAATTTGGCATCGCGAGGCCCGCGGTCGCAGCCTTCATCGCTGAATAGCGGATCCGGTCGCTGAGAAGGCCCTGGATGGTGGGGACGATGTCGCTGCTCTTCTTCAAGAGCAGGCCTGCGCCCCGTTGTTCGAGGAGCCGGACGGTACCGGCCTCCTGTGGCATCGGAGGTGTTGTGCCGTCGGCTATGATCGGCAGCCTGCAGGCCAGTGCTTCGAACGTCGTGAGTCCGCCGAGTTTCGAAACCATTATGTTCGCCGACTGCATCAGCTTTTCGATCTCGTCGGAATAGCCGATGACCTTGACAGGGAATTTAGCGGTCAAAGCGAGCTTCTCGGCCTCGGCACGCAGCTCTTCGTTCTTACCTGCCAAAAAGATCGCCTGAACGTCCAACTCTCCTCGCACGAGCTCACGAAAGATCTGCGGAATGTTGCCGCCGCCGATCCAACCCGCATTCACAAATACTGTGAATTTGTCAGGGTCAAGGCCATATGCGCGACGGGCGATTTGAGCGTCTGCCGGCTCGACCTCGTGAAATTTGGGGTGCACCGGCATTCCGCTGATCTTGATCTTTTCTGGGGAGACGCCGTAGTCGATGAGCTGCTGTTTCGCTTCATCGTTAGCCACGAGGTAGAGCGATACATCGTCACATGCCCAGCCTTTCCAAAACCCGTAGCAGGGATCGGTAACGACCGTGACTAGCGGCACAGTATCAGTGAGGTTGAGCTCCCTCAGGATCCGGCCGACAATATGTTGCGTAAGCGGATGTACGCTGACAACCAGATGTGGGCACCATTTCTCGAAAAGATCTCGAAAAAACCCAATGCAGCGCTTCATGACGAATTCCCTCGTCTCCGGACGAACCTTGTTGATCGTCCAATAGACGTACTTCATCCAGTGCTGCCTGTTCTGCAGGATCCAATTGTAGAGCCGGACAAGCTTGTCCGTGATGTGGTGTGATTCCTCGACAGCCTTTATCACCCGAACGCCGATCGACTGTCCATGCCACACCCTCTGCAGTCCGTCAGCTATTGCCTTAGCCGCAGAGCGATGCCCGCCACCAGTGTCGGAGGAGATGATGAGGATCTTGGGATCGTTTTGGGACATTGAGAGAGTGTGCCGCTCTTATGCCTTGAGAGCGACCTCGCGTCCGACCTCAAATCCCGAGAGATTCTTTGCCGCCTTTTTCATCTGACCCTCTAGCTTCTTGATGTTGATCAGGTGCTTTGCGTTGAAGGGCAGCGACGGGTAAAAGCAGTTCGATTCGTGCGTGCAATAGCAGCCGTCGGCGACCTCTACACGGCGAGCCTTCATGGCATCTGTCTTCCACGCAGCCTGGAAATTCCAATCGTAGTCACGCAGATTCAGCACGTCAGCCTTGTTCTCGCATGACGACAGAGCACCCGTATCGTAGATCACGGCACCGGCCGAGCCGGCATAGCATTTGAGCTGTGCCTTCTCCTGCTCTTTGGTCTTGGTGATCACGTCGTGCATGTAGATGTCGACCGCGGCCTTGAAGAATCCCGACTTTCCGCCGTAGTTGTTCTTTAGTGCCGAGCTCTTTGTGTCCTCAAGTATCTGGTGCGACAGCTGCGCATACCGGTTCGGATCGAAGTTCAATTCGTTGGGATCCGCAGACGGCGGGCGGATATAGTTAATGTTCACCTTATCCGGCTTTAGGTCGTGCTTTAGAAAGTTGTACCAGTCGAATATGGTGTCCTCATTCGAGCGCATCACGCAGGTGCAGGTCTGGATATCGAGCCGCGGGTACTGCTCGCGCTTCATCTGCTGGAGCGTACGTGCGGTGTGGATGGCTTTATCCCAGCTGCCCTCTTTACGCCTGATCTTCTCGTGCGATTCCTTGACCCCATCTATACCGAGCGCGACGGTGACATTTAGATCAGGACACTCGTCGAGGATGCGCGTGACGTCAGGAAAGATCCTCTGATGGATCTGGCCATTCGACATCAGATAGACAGAGTCCAGTTTGTTGTTCTCGTAAAACGAGCGGACGATCTCCGGCAGGTCCTTTCGCGTGAAAGGCTCACCGCCGGCAAGCACAAGCACGCCAAGATTGCCGCCGAGGGTCTCCGAAATTCGGGCGATCTCATCGGCCTTCATCTGCAGCTTTTTGCGCGGGCGGTCATCTAGCTCCTCAGTAAAGAAGCAGTGTGTGCACCGCATGTCGCAAACGCTCGTGACGAGGATATTTAGGAATACGGGAGAGATGGGCCGTCCGATAATGACGCTCGCCCACCGTTTGAAGATCTCTTTTGTCGCGAAATCCATGATTTTGCTCAATTCTGCGGCAGTGGAAATGCCGCGGGTCAACCTATCAATGTAACTTAACGCCCCGCGAAACAGCAATGTTTACTTTGCTTTCGCGGATGTCGGAGTTTGGATGAGAGTGTGCTGATCACGTATGCAAAAAATCGAGATCGACAAATGTAATATCATTGTAAACGCCGATGTTCAGACGCGTTTATCTCGATAACAGCGCAACCACACCCGTCGCTCCTGAGGTGCTGGAGGCGATGCTGCCGTACCTGACCGAGAAGTTTGGAAACGCCTCGAGTATTCACTTCTATGGTCAGGAGGCAAAAGCAGCCGTAGACAAGGCTCGGCATCAGGTCGCCCATCTCCTGAACGCCCGTGCCAACGAGATCGTTTTCACCTCTGGGGGCACAGAAGCAAACAACCTTGCTATTCGCGGGCTCGCGCAGGCGAATCCCGCCGCAAGGCACATCATCACCTCTGCGATCGAGCACTCGGCGGTGCTAAGCCCATGCCAGGATCTTGAATCTCAGGGCTACGCGGTAACATATCTGCCCGTTTACGAGAACGGTATCGTCCGGCTCGACGACATTCGCACAGCGATGCGTGACGATACATTCCTGATCACCATCATGACGGCTAACAACGAGATCGGAACGCTGCAGCCGGTTGAGGAGATCGGGCGGTTTGTCCGTGAGCTCAGGGCGGAGGGCCGCAAGATCTGGTTTCACACCGACGCCGTCCAGGCCGCGGGAAAGATCAACGTCGATGTCGAGGAGATCGGTTGCGATCTGCTCTCGATATCTGCCCATAAGATCTACGCTCCGAAGGGAATCGGCTGCCTCTATGTTCGTCGAGGGGTTCGCCTCCATCCGCAGAACCTCGGAGGCCATCAAGAACGCGAACGCCGTGGCGGAACCGAACCTGTTCCGAACATGGTGGCCTTTGGCGCAGCGGCCGAGATGGTGAAAAGTGAGCTTGAGACTTCCTCAGCAACACTCGCCGGACTCCGTGACCGACTAGAATCGTCTATCTGCGAAATGATCCCCGGCACCACGGTAAACGGCGAACGGGAAAGCAGGATCCCGACTGTCTCGAATATCTCATTCTCATCTGTTGAGGGTGAGGGACTTCTTATTAACCTGGACATGCAGGGGATCGCCGTGTCCACGGGTGCGGCGTGCTCATCCGGCACCTTGGAGCCCTCGCCTATTATTCGGGCCATTGGCGGCGATGATGAGCGAGCACGCGGTGCCCTGCGGTTTAGCGTGGGTCGATTCAATACTGCAGAGGATGTCGATCGTTTATTGGAGGTTCTGCCGAAGGCTGTCGATACATTGCGTAGCCTTGCTCCCGCCTCGCGAGTACAGCACACCTAAAAAGGAAAAGACCCGCCGGTCTCCCAGCAGGTCCTTTCCTTGTTCCCCCCCGGCTTGGAAAGTGGTTACTAGTCGCCGACGATGATGCCCGTGCGGCAGATCGGAGCTGGCTCGTCGCCCACGATGATGCCGGGCAGGTCGCCAACGATTATTCCCGGGAGGTCGCCGACGATGATTCCCGGCAAGTCACCAACGATGATGCCAGGGGCGTCGCCTACGATGATACCCGTGCGGTCAGTGCAGGTCGTTGGCGTTACGTCACCGCTGCCCGAGGAGGGCGCGTCGCCAACGATAATGCCTGCGTGTGCGAAGGTGGCGCCGAAGACCGTTACGAGTGCCAATGTCATTGCTGCAAATGTCTTTTTCATTTTCTTCTTCTCCAAAAAGTTTTTTTCAAATCCCGATACCTAAAGGGGCTCGGTCTG
Organism: Pyrinomonadaceae bacterium; assembly: GCA_045807825.1. GTDB lineage: Bacteria > Acidobacteriota > Blastocatellia > Pyrinomonadales > Pyrinomonadaceae > OLB17. The sequence continues at coordinate 15,321 of JBJMGO010000137.1, forward strand.
TCATGGCTCATTACAAGGCTCGTGCCAAATGTTCGTCGCCTTACAAGACCCATCATAAATACTGAGAACAAAAGACTTATCCGCCTTCTGAGCAGCGGTCTAGGACGTGGGCGAAGTTGACGCGGCGGTGTATACACAGGTAACAACTCGACCCGCGGGCACTGTAAGTCGTGTTTTCACAGTACTTAGCACATGTGTATACGTCGTATCCAGCCCGCGACTGTATAAGACGTATACAGCTGCGGCGATGCTTGGCGAAAAAATGTCTAACACCTTTGCGTTAAAACAT
>JBJMGO010000138.1:0-2886 GCA_045807825.1 Pyrinomonadaceae bacterium
AGCCATGCTTCGCCGATGCCATCGCCTTTACGACATTGCCGGCGTACTGCGGGTGATTGTCGCCGTAATAGCTGATGAATTTGCCTTCGTGCTCGTATGACGTAAAGAACGCAGGCTCACCTTTCGCGGCCTCTGCAACGTGCAGCTCGCCGTCGGCGGACCGCTCAACCTTGTGCGGCTGGAAGAACTGCCGCCACTCGTCCATCTTAAAGGTGCCCGGCTTTTCCTTTTCGTAAATGACGTTTGGCGACGTGCCCGCGGCGACGCAGACGGTGTGAGCGGGGAACTCGTGCATTTCGCCTGTCTTCTCGAATTTGCCTGTCTCAGCGACGTACTCCAGCCGCTCGAAGATGACGGCTTTGACGGCGTTGTATTCGTCTGGTACGGCCTCGGTGGGATTCATGCACTCGATAAAATCGATACCCTCCTCGAGCGCCTTTTGCACCTCCTCGTGGTTGAGGCGGTATGCGGGCGAGTCCTGGAGGCGTTTGCGGTATACCAGTGAAACGCCTCCCCAGCTGCGTACCAGCGGAATGAAGTTCGGCTTTTCGCCGGCTGCCGCCGCGCGTGCACGCTCGGAGCGGATCTCGCGCCCGTGTTCGAGGAATTCCTCGAGTACTCGGTACTCCTCCTGATCAAATTTCTCTACCACCGCCTGCTCGCCAAATTCCGCGACGACCTGCTCGTACTTGTCCAGCATCTTTTCGCACTGGATCGGGTAGTACGCAAACAGCTCTGTCGCCGTGTCGATGCCGGTCAGTCCGCCGCCGATGACAACCGCGGGAAGACGGACCTGGAGATTCGAGAGCGTGTCCTTTTTGAAAGCACCGGTGAGCTGGAGCGCCATCAGGAAATCCGATGCCTGGCGTATGCCGCGGATGAGGTTGTTTTTCATCGGGACGATCGTGGGGCGGCCCGCACCGGTCGCGACCGCGATGTGATCGAAGCCATAATCCCACGCGTCCTCTATCGTCAGCGTGCCGCCAAAGCGGACGCCGCCGTAGGCGCGAAAGCGCTTTCGACGATACAGCATGAGCTGCATCATGTTGAGGAAATTCTTGTCCCAGCGGACCGTGATACCGTACTCTGATACACCGCCGAAGCCGGAGAGAATGCGCTCGTCAAGGCCCTCGGTGATCTCGTTGATGTCGCGGATCGGCTTTGGAATATCGCGGCCCAGATCACCTGTCCATTCTGTGGGAAGCGGCTCTATCTTTAAGCCGTCGACGCCGATGACGCCGAATCCCTCATTCAATAGGTAGTGGGCGAGCGTGTACCCGGCGGGGCCGAGGCCGACGACCAGGACGTTCTTGCCGTTGTAGGGCAGCGGGTACGGACGTTTTGCGTTGAGCGGATTCCAACGCGTAAGCAGATGGTAGATCTCAAATCCGTACGGCAGGTCGAGCACATCCGTCAACGTGTGCGTCTCCGCGAGGGGGATGTTTACGGGCTCCTGCTTTTGGAAGATGCAGCCCTTCATACAGTCATTGCAGATGCGGTGGCCGGTACCAGCACACATGGGATTGTCGATGGTTACGAGAGCTAGCGATCCGATCGAGTCACCTTGCTTCTTGAGCAGGTGCATCTCGGAGATGCGTTCGTCCAGAGGGCATCCGGCGGTTGGAATTCCGAGAGGATTGCGTTTGATCGCACCATCTGCCTCATGAAGCCCGATCCTGCAGCCGTCCTTTTCTCGCTCGTGGCAGATCATGCAGTAGTCGATCTCGTACAGCGAATCCCGCATCGTGCCGCGGTCGTCGGTGAGCGTAAAGCCCACGCGTCGACGCAGAATGTCCTCTGAGCCTCGGATCACATTCGGCAAGTCCTCACGAGGGTGAATGAGGCGGACGAGATTCTGGTAATCCAATCCGTGCGGCACCTTGAAGCTGTACCACTTGCGTGCACGAGTCGCGAAAGCGACCGCCGACCACGCCTCGATGATCTTTAGCGCGGCCTTAATGGTGAGCAGATCGCCTGTCGATTGCTCTTCGACAACAGCCTCTGAGAAGAGCTTGCCAAATTCGCTGTCTTTGAGCTTTTCGTAAGCGGCTTGGACGCGGGTGACGGTATCGTGAACCGCGAGCGGGTACTCATCCGCGGGCTTAGCCAAAGCTTCTTCAGCGTCAAGCAGGCGGCACGTCATCTCAGCGATCGAGAGTTCCTTATCATGGACGAGCGTCTCGTCAAACGCGGTGTTCCGCAGCTGTGTGACGGCGAGCCAGAGACGGCCCTCGTTCAATTCCGCAAGCTGCTCCGGCTTGTACTTCTTTGCGGCTCGACGTTGGACGAAGAATTTATACTTCCAGATCGGATTTTGGACGGTGATCGCACGACCAAGCTCGTCCTTCGCCTCAGTGATCTTGAAAAGACGGGCGATGAAATCGGACAAGAACGGAGCGGCGTCGGTGAGGATCTTTGACTCGACACGGCGCTCGAAACCCACACCTTTTGTCTCAATGTACTTGTTCAGTGCATCGCTGAGCAGAGGATCGTGCTTCTCAACCTCAAGATAAAACGCTTCGGCAAGCCGTTTGAGCTTGAGCTCGTCGTAAAGATCCGAATAGCGGAATCCGTCGATGCCAAGCTCGATCTCGCTGGTGGGGACTCCGTCAGAAAGTACCGTCATAAACAGGGTCGCACAGTAAAAATGACCGTGCTAAGCGCAAACAAATATTATAGCTTGGCGGCTTTTTAGGGCCAAAGACGGGAATTTAAGGTGGCGCTCGCGAGGCCTGTTTCTGTTACAATCGAGGCTGAAACAGGCAGATGAAGCGGGCGGCCATCGTTAGGCGGTGCCGTAGGCTTTTTTTCCTTTAAGTGGTTACACCAAAGTTGTTTATATAGATCTATTGAAAAAGATAAGCGGTTAAATCCGCTGCCAGTATC
>JBJMGO010000139.1:0-8693 GCA_045807825.1 Pyrinomonadaceae bacterium
AAAGCTCTTTCGAGAGTATGAATCGTGGCTCGGAATGTCGTTGTGCTTTCAAGGATTTGATGAGGAGCTTGCGACGCTGCCGGGGAAGTACGCACCGCCGCAGGGAAGATTGCTGCTCGCGTATTGGGCCCAAGAGCTCGCGGGCTGCATCGCACTCAGGCCATTTACGGCGAGCGGCGTGTGCGAGATGAAGAGGCTATTCGTTCGCGACGAGTTTCGCGGGTTACGCGTTGGGCTGCATCTAGTCGAACGAGTGATCAACGACGCTAGAGAGATCGGCTATTCAAAGATGCTGCTCGACACGCACCCAGAGAAAATGGGTAAAGCCCTGGAGCTCTATCGCTCGCATGGCTTTGCAGAGATCCCGCCGTACTACGAAAATCCGCATGACGGCGTTGTGTTCATGCAGCTCGATCTCTAGGGCTGCGCGAAACCATACGTTCCCGGCGGCGGCGGGTTGTAGTTGAAGTTGTCCTGGATCCTCGGGAACACCATCCGATAGGCGATCGCGTTTGCGGCATAGATGATGGGAATCGATACGAGCAGAACTCCGATGCCGCACATTAAAACCCCCAGCAGTGAGACGAGGAATTCAAAGATGAACAACATGATGATCCCACCGACATTCGCCATCGCAGCTTGAGAGCTGAGCTTCATCGCGTCAACCGCCCCAAGATCGCGATCGATCGCGAGCGGGATCGCAAAATAGAGCAGAAATCTCCAGACGATCGCGACGATGATAAAAACGAATGCCACGATGAGCACGACAATGAGTACGCCCGCCGCGATTCCGGCGAAGATATTCGGATCGCCCGACGCCTGCTCAAAGAACTGACCGTTCCGCCGTCCGCCTCGATTGTCCAACCCGAGCTGACCGAGATTGACGCCGAATCGCAGGACCTGACCGATGATCTCGGGTATCGACTGAACGAGCCCGATCACCATGAGCGGCACGAATTTCTCAAATCCCTTGAACATCATGCCGAAATCGACCGGCTCACCCGAGTAAAGCCTGAGCGCAAAGTAATAGACGCCCGCGAGTATCGGTCCGACGATAAAAAGGCTGACGCACGGTATGCAGCCCGTGAGCACCAGCGCTACGAGCGATACGCCGAGGAAGATACCGTAGTTCGCCTTGACCATCTCCCAGCCTTGGCTCACGGCCGCGCCGGCATCGATCGCACCGCGGTTGAATTGGATGTTGGGTGTCATAGACTTTTGCTTTTTATTCCTAGAAGGCCTTTTCGTTCAACTTCCCGCTTTTATCAGCCCAAAAATCCTTGCGGCCACGTGGGCTCTCGACAAACAAGCGCCATGTAAGCACAAGCGGCCGCCCCTGTCCGACGATCAGGCCCTGTAGGCACTGACCCATGTTCGGGCCTTTAAGACATGCATCTTGTTTTGCTTTGGCTTCCTTATCGATCTGATCCTTTAGCTCGGGACTGCCCTGGGTCACAGTTTCGTCGTCCATGGAGAGCGTGTCGACCTTAGCATTCTCCAGCTTTGACAACTCGATTGCACGGCTAACGGTGGTCGGCATATTAGCCCATCCGATGTCGTCGATCGGTGTCGTCCCATACTTGTCACCTGTCATGGAGAGATTGCCGATCTGCATAACCTGAACAGGTTCGGGGCCGGTTACTGCTCCGTTCTTGAAAGTGTACTCGTCGATGTCCTTCGGATTTTTTGGCGACTGGATCGTGACCTTCATTTCGTCTGCGTGCATTTCTACACGTATGACGTTCGTAGCTCCTCCGACCTTGCTCTTTATCGCCGCAGCCGCTTTCGCGGCGTTGTCGCCCTCGAAGAGGTTCACTTTACCGCTTAGCTGCGTGAATCTCGAGCAACCGAGCGCGCATGCGAGCAGGCACAAACATGCCAAGTACGAACCGGTGCTGTTCCTCATGTCCAAGACCCTCCTCTTGAAAAAACAACCTTGAAATTGGGATGTCTGAGTGTACCTCAATTAGCTATAAGAACAAATGAAAAGCCGCGGTTAACATACACCACGGCTTTAACTTATCGCTCGTTACCATCGCCCGTCACGGTCTGGCCTTCTTGGGCATCTGTCCGTCCATCATCGCTGCTTGATAAACGAATGCCGCGACGATCGTCGATATCTGCTTCATGTCGTCCGCCTGGATGCGGTCAAAGACGTCCATGTTCGAGTGGTGCGTGCGGGTCGAGTACTCGATCTCATCCTGGATGAATTGGAAGCCCGGCAATCCGATCGCGTCGTACGAAAGATGGTCGGTGCCGCCGGTGTTCGCCATGGAGAGGGTGTAGGCGCCGAGCTCGTGGTCTTTATCGAGCCAGTGCGGATCGCGGAACGGTTCGAACCATGATTTGAAGACCGGCCTCACCGCGTCGTTACCCTGCGTGTAAATTCCACGGATGCGGCCCGTGCCGTTGTCGATGTTGAAGTAGGACGAGAGCTTGTCATACTCCTTGCCTTTCGTCAGCGTCGGTGTCTGCGTACCTGTGCCAACCGGCCCAGCGATCGGCACCGCGAACATGGGAGGCCTCGCTCCATTTACACCCATCCAGCCAAAGTGATCCTTGACGTACTCACGCGAGCCGAGCAGTCCCTCTTCCTCACCGGTCCACAAAGCCAGGCGAATCGTGCGACGCGGCTGCAGACCGAGCGTCTTGATGATCCTCATGGCCTCCATCATTACCGCGCAGCCGGCTCCATTGTCGGTCGCACCCGTTCCGGAGTGCCATGAGTCCAGGTGACCACCCAGCATCACGATCTCATCGGCCTTGTCAGTGCCTGGAATTTCGGCGATGGTGTTATAGCCATTCGGATCCGAGTCTTGATACGCGACCTTGAGATCGACACTCATCGTCGGATGCTCGCCGGCCGCGATCATCCGCTCGAGACGATTAAAGTGCTCTGCCGCGAGACTGACCTGGACGGGAATATTCGCACCCTTGTCCCACACACGCACGATCGGTGCGGGCCGCTGTCCCTGCTCTGGTGGCGGCGGCTGAACGGCGGTCGCCTGCTGGACAAAGATCGTCCCAAAGTCCCCCCGGGCCCCGTCGACGATGATCGCAGCTCCCTCGTCGGCCAAAAATCTAAATCGCCGCGCGTTGAACTGCGCCTGCGCCAAAGGGTTTGTCGTTGGAGGAACCTGCGGTCGTCTCACCGTTGCTGGATCCGGAGCGTCTGCGAGATCGAGCAGCTCCTTGTCGCTGGTCCGCTTTGCGTCGGGATCAAAGTGCGGCTTGAGCTGGCGGATGTCGCCGAGCAGGACGATCTTGCCTTTGAGCTTGCCCTTGTACTGATCGAGATCGGCTTCCGTCGTTGCATTGAAGCGCACGACCTCAGCGGTGAACGCACCATCAGAGGCTTTGCCCACCAGAGTATCCGTGCCCGGTGACCATGCCTTTGGATACGCGAGCAGCGGGAAGGCCGTCGGGCCGTCCACCATCGCGTAAAACTTCTTGAGCGTCCAACCGCGGCCAAACGGTCCCCACGGCTCTAGATGAGCATTCGACATTCCCCATTTTGTAAGCGTGTCACGCGTCCAGTCGTTGGCGCGCTTCATGCCCGGGCTCGCGGTAAGGCGAGGGCCGATCACATCTGATAGATAACCGAGCGTCTCCATCACCTGCGAACGGTGCATCCCTTCGTCCTTGATCTTGTCGATGACATCCGCGGGTGCTGTGTAGATCGGCCCCTGCCCGATGGTCGCGGTGGCGGAAGCAGGCTGAGCAAAACCAACCGTTGGCAAAATCACGGCGTAGATCAAAAAGACGGCCGCACAAGTGCGCTTCAAGTTCATGACTTCTCTCCTGAAAAAGTGAATTGTTAGTCCGAAATGCGAGCTGATCAAAATTGTGTCAGCGACAGATTGTTGCCGGCTGGGTCCAAAAACCACGCTACCTTTGCATCACCAGGGAATGTCATCACGCCATCGCTGTCTGGCGGCATCCACGGATACTGCTCGAATTTGACGCCTTTGGCCCGCAGATCCGACATCGCGGCCGAGATATCGTCAACCTGCCAGCCGAGGACGGTGAATTGCTGGGCTGTGAAGTCGACATTCTTCTGCATCCGCATCATTGTGCCGCCAAGGTCAAAGACGATCGCCCAGTCGTCCTCGGAGACGACCGTGAAGCCGAGCACTGTCTCATAAAATTCCCTTGAGGCCGCGGCATCCTTTGCCGCGATGAATGTCATTACTTTTGCAGCGCCAAGTGTCGACATCAGAAGGTCGACCAGGTGAGCGTGTATGCAGGCGGAAGATTTTTTAGGACCAGAGGACTGCGTCGAGATTTACCGTAGCGGTCGCGCAGGTACTCGCGAAGTTTACGTGCCGGTGGCAGGTAATATCCGTGGGCGTATTGAAACATCCTCAGCTCACAGCCCTCGTCCATAAACTTTGTGATCTCGGCCAGGATCTGGTCGCCAACCTCTTTTGGCAATGATACGAACGGTAAGCAGCATGCGAGATAACGAACCTTGCCAAGCCCCGATTCCGCATGGATCTTATACGAATCGATCGCGTTGCCGCAGACGATATTCATATCCGGATATCTGCGATTGAGCGAGCGAACGAGATCGCGGTCCAGCTCGATCCCGAGGTAAGATGCACGGTCTGGGATCAGCTCCCGGAAGTGTTTGGTCAACGCCCCGGTGCCGACGCCGAGCTCAAGGACGATGTTCTCGTCATCAGGGATGATCCCGTCGAGCATCTCGGCGGCCAGCTCATCCGACGAGGGCGCCACAGCTCCTACCTTTAACGGATTTTTTAGGAATGCCTGGAGGAACTGAAGATTCTCTTTCATCGCGGCGACCGTCGATCAGGCCGAAACTTTTTGCTCCGGCTCTTGCTCCGATACTACCTGAGCGTTGTCGACTGCAATTTTATAATCACATCACGCATTAGCGCAATAACGTATGGCATCATCCCGTCGGACCATTCTTTCTAGAGTGAAGGGTGCTAAACAAGTTGTGACGTGATGGCAACGGCTTTGCTCTTGATGTGACGGTCGCATTTTGGAGGTTGCCTTCAAACCTTGCGATCATCGACCGATCCTTTTGACGGCTTTTTTAGCAGCTGGCTTTTTAGCCGAAGGTCTCGTCTTCTTTGCAAATGCACCCGGAACTTCGGCCTCGATAAAGCCTTTTACCTGTTCGAGCGTCAGAGCTGCTGCATCGTCCCCAGTAAGGCGCGTACCATCAGCTTTTTTTGGAAGTGAAATGATCTTTTTGCCGAATTTGATGACAGGACCCCAACGGGCATTCTCGACCGATATCTTTTCATCCTCCCAGCGCTGGATGTAACGGTTTGCTTCTTTGCTGACCTTGGCTTCTATTAGTTCGTTCATCTCGGCCTGGGTCAGATTCTCGAAATCATAGCGACGGGGCACATTGATGAACAGCCCGTCCCATTTTATAAAGGGACCGAAGCGTCCAGTTCCTTTTGTGATCGGCTTGCCGTCAAACTCACCAACAGGAGCATCCGCCTCCTGTTTTGCTTTTATATAGCTGATCGCTTTTTCGGTATCGACCGTCGCGAGGTCGGTGCCGCGCGGTATGGAAACGAATTCATCGCCCCATTTTACGTAGGGCCCAAAGCGGCCAATGCTCACGGACAATTCTTTACCGTCATAACTGCCCATGGCGTCCTGCAGTTTAAAGAGAGCCAGCGCCTCATCAAAAGTGATCGTCTCAATGCTCTGCCCAGGCGGGACCTTTGCAAATCTCGGCTTCTCCTCTTCATCGGCGCTGCCGATCTGGATGATCGGGCCATATCGCGCCATGCGGGCAACCACCGGTTTACCGCTATCTGGGTCGGTGCCCAGCACTCGCTCTCCCTTCACACGCTCGGCATTCTCGATCGTGCTGTTTACGTCCTTTTTAAAAGGGACGTAAAACTCATCGATCATTTCATTCCACTTCAGCTTGCCATTGGCTACCTCGTCAAACTCTCCCTCGATCTTGGCGGTAAAGCCATAATCCATGATGTCGTCGAAATATTGTTTGAGAAAATCGGTTACGACGAGCCCCAGATCTGTGGGGAAAAGCTTTGCTTTTTCTGCGCCTGTGTTTTCAGACTCTGCGCGTTTACTAATGGCATCATCTTTTAATACCAGTACGCTGTAGGCTCTGGGCGTGCCTTCCTTATCTCGCTTTACAACGTACTCTCTTTTTTGGATCGTCGAGATGGTTGGTGCGTAGGTGGACGGGCGGCCGATACCGAGCTCCTCTAATTTCTTTACGAGTGATGCTTCGGTGTATCTCGGCTGAGGACGGCTAAATCGTTCGGTCGCTCGGAGCTCGGACAGCGGCAATGACTGTCCTACGGTCATTGGAGGCAGCAGCCCCTCGGATGATTCTTCCGCTTCGCCCTCATCCTTGTCTTCTTGATATACCTTTAGAAATCCATCGAATTTTAACACCTCTCCGGTGGCAGTTAATTCCTCTTTGTTCGTCGATATCTCGATCTTGACCGTCGTTTTTTCCAACTCGGCATCCGCCATTTGGGACGCCATGGTCCGCTGCCATATCAGCTCATACAGCCTTTGCCATTCCTCTTCCTGGATGGTCGTGACACTCGTGTAGGTCGGGCGAATAGCCTCGTGAGCTTCCTGAGCGGATTCGTTTTTATTTTTGAACTTGCGAAACTGCTGGTACCTATCGCCGTACAGGCTCGTCACTGTTTGCGTGATGTCCGCCAAGGCAGTGGCGCTGAGGCTGACGCTATCAGTTCGCATGTAGGTGATATGGCCGTTCTCATACAGCTTCTGCGCGATCTGCATCGTTTTTGCCACGCCGTAACCCAGCTTTCTTGACGCTTCCTGCTGCAGCGTGGAGGTGGTGAACGGCGGGGCAGGAGTACGTTTACCGGGTCTCACCCGAACATCAGTGACTGTATATTCAGCGCCGACGCATCCCCTTAGAAATGTTTCCGCACCCTGTATGCTGTCCTGTTTTCGGCCTTCCGCTTTGAATGTTACAGACTTGCCGGTTATATCGTCGGCGGTAAATAACCCTTCGATCTTGAAATGACTCGATGCCTGAAAAGCGTTGATCTCGCGTTCCCGCTCGGCGATGAGGCGTACGGCGACACTCTGCACGCGGCCGGCGCTAAGGTTCTTATTGCTCGTGCTTATCTTGCGCCATAGCACAGGGCTCAATTCAAAACCGACTATGCGATCCAGCACCCGGCGCGCCTGCTGCGCCATTACCAGGTTCATATTCACCGTTCGGGGATTGTTTACGGCGGCCTCGATCGCAGGTTTAGTGATCTCGTGAAACACGATTCGTTTTGTTGAGGCCGGATCTAGTCCCAGCACTTCACACAGATGCCAGCTTATGGCCTCTCCCTCACGATCTTCGTCAGTTGCGAGCCAAACTTCATCAGATTTCTTGGCCAAAATTTTCAGTTCATTGACGACCCTTTTTTTATCTTCAGGAATGATATAGCGGGGTAGAAATTCATTTTCGATGTCGATACCCATCCCGGCCTTCTCAAGGTCGCGGATGTGGCCATAGCAGCTATTGACCTGAAAATCCTTTCCAAGGATCTTTTCAATGGTCTTTGCTTTTGCAGGGCTCTCGACGATCAGCAGATTCTTTGACATGTTCAGTTTCGTGTTTCGGCTATTAAATGTTTTGCCTAACCGCATACGTGAAGCCAAGACGTTTCGCGAAAAAAATACGTCAGCCACAATGAGCTGACGGTTACCGTTGATACCACCTCGCCAAACGGCTTGTCAACGTCTGTTTAGATTTCGATGCGTCGGCCGCTACATACGTCTCGCGTAATTCTTACCCGGCAAAACTCGTATCAGATCGCGAATATCGAGGCTCACCAATGCGTTGTTGAGATCTCCGAATGACATCCCGCTCGTCTCGAGCAGAACGTCAATGTGAGTCGCCTCGTCAGGTGTCAAAAGCGACCAGACCTTGTGCTCGTACTCATTGAGATCGGCAGGTGCGACCGGTAACTTTGGCTGTCGATGTCCATTCGACTCGATCTTTGGCGGCAGGATCGCGGCGGCAATGTCGGCAGGTAATTCACTAACGACGTCCTGCCATTGCTGCACAAGCTTCGCACCGCTTTTGATCAGGTAGTTGGTGCCGAATGAGTTGCCGCTCGTGATATTTCCGGGCACCGCCATGACCTCGCGATTCTGCTCGGCGGCCAGCCGTGCGGTGATCAAAGAGCCGCTTCGCTCCGACGCCTCGACGATCAAAACGCCCAGGCTCAGGCCGCTTATGATTCGGTTTCTGTACGGGAAGTTGTCCTTGAGCGGCGGCGTGCCGAGCGGGAACTGCGTCACAAGGCATCCGCCGGCGTCGAGGATCTCGCGGGTTAGACCTGTGTTCTCACGCGGGTAAACGGCATCGATGCCGGTGCCCATCACGGCAATTGTGCGACCCTGTCCGCGAATCGCCCCCCGATGCGCCGCGATATCGATCCCGCGTGCGAGACCAGAGGTGATCGTGATCCCTCGTGAAGCAAGATCTCGCGCCAGCATCTCTGACGAATTCTCGCCGTACGTCGAGCAGGTCCGGGAGCCGATCACTCCGACGCCCGGTTGATCGAAGCACGCCTGCCAGTCGCCTTTCACATACAAGACCGGCGGTGGGTCGTCGATCTCACGAAGCAAATTCGGATAACTGCCGTCATCAAGGATGAGCACATCGCCGCCGAGCTGCTTGACCCGCTCGA
>JBJMGO010000140.1:0-3173 GCA_045807825.1 Pyrinomonadaceae bacterium
GATCTCGATCACGCCGTCGATAATGGCAAACTTGATGTTGGGGTAATCGACGGCGACCTTTTGCATGATCGGGCCCTGCGCAAAGCCCACGCCGATGACGAGGTCAAAATTCCGCTCGGCGAACGCCCGCATCGCCGGCTCGATCGAGGTAGGATTGCCGGGCTCGACGTCGTAGACGCAGACCGGAAGGTTCTTTTGAGCACGCTTCACACCTTCCCAGGCTGCGGCGTTGAAGGAACGATCGTTCTTCCCGCCAATATCAAAAACGATGCCGACGTTGATGTGGCAGCGATCGTCGTGGGCGATCGTTTGCTGCGTGCAGGACGAAGTGAGCGCGGCGACGGCTGCGACAAGCAGCACGAGCAGAATTACGCGAAGTTTCATGGCAGCTATTAGACCGTGGTCCTTACGAGCTCGGTTGTCTCTTGTCTTTGCGGCCCTATTGTATACGCGTTTTGCATCTGTTGCGTAATGGAATTGGCCTGCGCCTTAGTGCGGGCGAGGATAACGCCGAGCTCGTCACCTCGATGCACACGATCGGCAAGCTTCACCGAGCACGAGTACCCGACGGCATGGTCAACCGTGTCCTCCGCCTTGATCCTGCCGCCGCCGATATTGCCGACACATTGCCCGATACACTGCGTATCGATCGTAGTGATGTAGCCGTCCTTAGCTGCTGTAACAGGAATTTTCTTGAGGCCTTTTTCCAGCAAAGAATTTGGTCTATCGCACACACTCGGGTTGCCGTCCTGCAGCTGGATGTTCTGACGAAACCGCTCAAGGGCCTCACCCGATGCGATCGCACGCTCGCATCGAGCTTTAGCGGCGTCGAAGTTCTTGTCTATCTTTGTAAGCACCAGCATGTGTGCCGTCAGCTCGACCGAGAGATCGAGCGTCGGCTGCATCGCGGGCTCAGTCTCGCCACGCATGATCTTGATGCACTCATAGACCTCGACCGCGTTACCGACATACTTGCCGAGCGGTTGGCTCATGTCAGTGATCAGGGCGCGCGTCTTTACATTGAAAGAGCGGCCGGTCGCCGTGAGTTCCTTTGCCAGCTTGAGCGTCTCGTTGTAGTCCGCGATGAATGCGCCGGAGCCGGTTTTCACATCGAGCACGAGAGCGTCGAGTCCCTCGGCGAGCTTCTTTGACATGATCGAGGCGACGATCAGCGGAATGTACGGCACCGTCGCCGTCGCGTCACGAAGCGCGTAGATCTTGCGATCCGCCGGTGCGATCTGGGAAGTCTGACCGCCGAGCGCGAGGCCGCATTTCTTGAGTACCCGTTTGAATTCAGCAGACGAGAGTTTGACGTTGAACCCAGGGATCGATTCGAGCTTGTCGAGCGTCCCCCCGGTGTGACCGAGACCGCGGCCTGAGATCATCGGAACGGCGATCCCACAAGCCGCTGCGAGCGGCGCGATGAGTAGGGAAGTCTTATCACCGACGCCGCCTGTCGAATGCTTATCAGCCTTTGGAGCGTCAATATCTGACAGGTCCATGACAGTTCCGGACTCGAGCATCGCCCGCGTAATAGAGTGCGTTTCGCTCTTTGTCAGGCCGTTCAAAAAGATCGCCATCAGCAGGGCCGACGTCTGGTAATCCGCCCACGAGCCACTCGTCACGCCATCGATGAATGACGCAATTTCTTCGTCACTCAGGGCGCGGCCGTCGCGTTTTCTCTCGATGATCTCCTGGGGGCGCATTGGTTGTGTGATTTTACCGCAATGGGCGAGCGGGAGAAGAATGAACCACAGATGAACACATATGAACCCAGATAGGGGAAAGCTTGGGTTAAATTATCTGTGTCTATCCGTGTCCATCTGTGGTTTCAGAGTTACTTGAGACGATTACGACAGCCTGAGCACGGATGGCGCGGCCTTCGCCCACAGCGTCGACGCCCTCGCCTGTTTTGGCTTTTATCGAGACGCAGGACATATCGACATCGAGGAGGTCGGCGATATTCTCACGCATCTGGTCGATGAAAGGGCGAAGCTTTGGTGATTCAAGATCGACGGTCGCGTCGACATTGACGACGTGAAACCCACGCTCCTTGACCAATCCCACGGCATACAACAAGAATTCCGAGCTCTCGGCATTACGCCAACGCGGCTCCGAATCAGGGAAGTGCGTCCCGATGTCCCCAAGCGCGAGAGCACCGAGGAGGGCGTCGGTCACCGCATGCATAAGCACGTCTGCGTCCGAATGTCCGTCTGCACCAACCGCAGACTCGATCGTCACCGCTCCGATCACGAGTCGACGCCCCTCAACCAGGCGGTGAATATCTGTGCCAAAACCGATTCGAAACATCTTTACGAATTAAAAACAGCTACAGGGTTACAGCTTGCTAAGAGCCCGCGCTTGCGTTCAGCAGGGCCTCCGCGATCCGGAGATCATCCTCACGCGTTATCTTAATGTTGCGAGAGCCGCCATCCACAACCGCGACGGGCACACCGAGCTTCTCCACAAGGTAGCACTCGTCGGTGACGGCGTCGCTGAGATCGGCATTCTCGAGTGCTCGTCTTAGAATGTCCGCACTAAAGGCTTGCGGCGTTAGTGCTCGGCGCAGTGCCGAGCGGTCCATTGTCCGAGCGATCACATTGCCGTCAAGCTCTTTTATCGTGTCGGTGACCTCTGCGGCGAGACAGGCGGCTCCGGTCTTAGCGGCTGTGTGAATGGTGCTCTCTATCTCCTCGACCGTGACAAGCGGACGGGCACCATCGTGAACTGCGACGATGTCGCACTCAGCGTCGACGGCATCGAGGCCGTTCTTGACGGACTCAGCTCGTGTCTTGCCGCCGGTGACGATCTTCTTTAGTTTGGCGAATGCACGTCCGACGCAGGCCCTTTCGAAATGCTCATGTCCATCATCGCTGAGAACGAGGATGATCTCGTCGACAGCGGGGCACGCCTCAAATTTTTCGAGAGTGTGAATGATGACGGGCTTTCCGGCGAGGCTGGCGAATTGTTTTGGGATGCCGGTGCCAAAGCGCGAGCCTGACCCGGCGGCGACGATGATGGCGGTATTCAGCTGTCGATCTCCTCGATGATCGTCGTCTGGCGAAGTTCGCGCGTCGCCTTTCTAAAGCCCAGCGAACGCGAGTCGTGCAGGTTAAAATTCGGATCACCGTTGCCGTTTGGAGCCTCGCTGTTGTCCTCCCAGAGGCGGCCGA
>JBJMGO010000141.1:0-4160 GCA_045807825.1 Pyrinomonadaceae bacterium
CGCATTCGGGGTGAAAAAGCTCTGATGATTATATGTGCTTTCACGCTCGCCAACAAAAAAAGAGGCCGAGACAGCAAAACGGGCAAACGTTATGACATCTGCGTCTTGCCGACTGGTCAGAATTGGCTAGAATCGAGTTATGAAAATAGCTCTGGCCTCAGACCACGCCGGTTTTGAGGAAAAGGAACACCTAAAGTCCACCCTTGACGATCTTGGCGTGGAATTTGAGGATTTTGGCACGACCTCAACGGCCTCGGTCGATTATCCGGACTATGCAAAAAAGGTCGGTGATGCCGTCGCGAGTGGCGAGGTAGAAGCCGGTCTGCTCATTTGCGGCTCCGGCACCGGAATGGCGATCGCAGCCAATAAGGTCCCTGGCGTTCGCGCCGCCGTCGCATGGAACGAGGAGATCGCACGCCTTGCCCGTGAGCACAATAACGTCAACGTCCTCTCGCTCGCCGCCCGCTATACATCGCCGGAGGAGAACGACAAGATTGTCCGCGCATACTTCGGAGCTCATTTTGACGCCGGCCGCCACGAGCGCCGTGTCGAAAAGATCGCCCAGATCGAGAAAGACGAAAAGGCAAGATGAACTACTGCGACCACGTCGGCTCTATCAAACAAGTAACACCGAGCGCCGACGGCTGCGAGGACTGCCTCAAGATCGGCGCTACGTGGGTACACCTTCGCGAATGTATGGAATGCGGCCACGTCGGCTGCTGCGATTCGTCACCAAATAAGCACGCGACAAAGCACTACCACGCAACCGAGCACCCGATCATCCGTTCGTTCGAACCCGGCGAGGATTGGGGCTACTGCTATGTCGATGACGAGATGTATGAGATGTTGCCCGCATGATCTCTTTGCGGCCTCGGCGGGACCTCTGCGTCCTCTGCGTTTCAACTCAGTTAGAATTCCGATAACTCAGGAGGATCCAAATGGCGACAAGTGCCGAATGGCATGAAGACTACGACAAGATGAGCGAGGCAACTCGCAATTTTTCCCGCGCGGTAAAAAGCGTGCAGGAGGAGTTAGAGGCCGTGGACTGGTACACGCAGCGTGCGGAGCAGACGACCGATGAGCAGCTTCGAAAGGTGCTGATTCACAATCGCGACGAGGAGATCGAGCACGCCATCATGGGCCTCGAATGGCTGCGTCGCAACAGCGCCGTATTCAACAGGCACATGAAGACCTACCTCTTCACCGACGGCGATCTCCTCGCGATCGAACACAAAGCCGAAGAAGATTGAAACCACGAAAATACACCAAAGGACACCAAAAGCAGGTGATCATTCTTTGGTTTTTTTAGTGCCTCTTACTGGTTGCTTCGTATGATCGATCTCCGCTCCGACACCGTAACCAAACCCTCCGACAAAATGCGCGCCGCCATGGCTGCGGCCGAGGTTGGTGACGATGTTTTTGGCGACGATCCAACGGTCAACCGGCTGCAGGAGCGGGCAGCGGAAATCTTTGAGAAAGAAGCTGCCTTGTGGGTCCCGACCGGCTGCATGGGCAACGAGATCGCCGTCAAGGTCCACACGCGTCCGGGCGACGAGATCATCACCGAGGAACGCGGTCACATTCTGAATTTCGAGCTCGGTGCCGCCGCGGTCATATCGGGCGTGACGATCCGAGCCGTCAAAAGCCGGGACGGCTCGGGACATCTGACGTGGGACGAGATCAACCCTGCTCTCAAGCTCGATGTCCCGTATTACCAGTCAAAGACCGCCCTCATCTGCCTCGAAAATACTCACAACTTTGCCGGCGGCAGCGTTATGACTGCGGCACAATGCTTCAACGTCTGCGCCGAGGCACATGCGGTCGGCCTGCCGGTGCACATGGATGGTGCCCGCATCTTCAACGCCGCCGCCGCGCTGGACACATCGGTCGCAGAGCTGACCCGCGAATGCGATTCCGTGATGGTCACGCTCTCCAAAGGCTTGGGAGCACCCGCCGGCTCGATCCTCCTCGGCACCCGCGACTTTATCGCCGAGGCCCGCATCTGGCGTAAACGCCTCGGCGGCGGCATGCGCCAGGTCGGCATCCTCGCCGCCGCCGGACTTATCGCCCTTGAGGAAGGACCTGCCCAACTCACCATTGACCACGCCAACGCCCGCCGGCTTGCTGAGGGACTGACCGAAATCCCCGGCATCGCTATCGATACCAAGAATGTTGCGACGAATATCATCATCTTTGACATAACCGGCACGGGCAAAACGTCCGCCGAGATCACGCAGGCCCTCGCATCGCGGGGCATTCTGGCTGTGGGATTTGGCAGCCAGGTCAGGATGGTGACGCACTTGGATGTAAGCGCGGATGACATCGAACGAGTCATACCGGCGATGAAGCAGTTGGTCGCATGAAGAAAGCCTCAGTCACAGTCATTTCATTTGGTGTTTTGCTGCTCGCTAGCGGGATCTTGCGCTCTCAAATATATCCAGCAGGACTCAAGGCCTGTGCTCCGGCTCCCTCACTTCTCTGCGGTACATTTCGTGTTTTTGAGGATCGCGAAAAGAAAAGCGGTCGAACGATCGACCTCAATATCGTCGTGCTGCCATCGGTTGGCGAGCGAAAGTACGCTCCTATGTTCGACCTGCAGGGCGGTCCGGGTGTTGCAGCGACAAACGATGTGCAGCTCTTTCTAAAAGAAGTACCGCAATATCGAACTGGGCGCGATATTGTCCTCGTTGATCAGCGAGGCACTGGCAGATCGAATCCGCTACGGTGCGCATTATTGCCGGACCACACAGCATTGGACGAAATGTACCCCCTCGGGTACGTGCGCGACTGTCGGCAGGCGCTCGATCAGCGGGCCGATCTCACGAAATACACGACCGAGATCGCAATGGACGATCTCGACGACATTCGCCGTTGGCTCGGCTATCACAAGATCGATCTCTGGGCACTGTCCTACGGCACGCGAGCGGCACAAGTATATGTACGTCAGCATGGCGCGAACGTAGGCCATGTCGTGCTCACCGGAGCGATCGGAACTTACCACAAAATGCCGTTCTACCACGCATCGAACGCCCAGGCGTCCCTCGACATTCTCCTTGCGGAATGTACTCGGGACACGCAATGCCATACAGCGTTTCCTTCGATCGAACGAGAAACGCACGAACTGTTTGAGCGACTGAACAGTACTCCTGCGAAAGTTAGTTATTCGGATCCGACAACTGGATCATCCACAACATACGTTATTCGCGGCGACATCATGGCCGAACAGATCAGGAAATGGCTTTACACCCGCGAGACGACCCAGCAGATCCCATTCGAGAGCCACCGAGCGGCTGCAGGTGACTATGTGCCTTTTCTCAACCGCGTGCTGCGGATAGACGGCCAGGATTCCACGGCCTTTATAGCTGACGGAATGTACCTTTCCGTTACATGCGCCGAGGACGTGCCCTTCATTGACGTCGCAGCCGCCCACGCCGTGAATAAGGCTACGATCTTTGGTGACTATCGAGTTCTGCAGCAAAAACGTGCATGTAAGAAATGGCGTCGAGGTAAGGTAGGTTCGAGCTATCGAACGCCAGTCGTCTCGGACGTGCCTGTAATGTTCGTGACGGGTGCGATGGACCCTGTGACTGCTCCCCGATGGGCTGATGAGTTGGCAAAGGGCTTTCGTAACCATGTGATGATCACCGTCGCTGAGCAGGGGCACGGGCCGATCGGGCTCTCGAAAATAGCTTGTGAAGATAACCTGATGATCCGCTTCATGAGCGACCTCCCGATCACGGACGCTGATAAGGCATGTCTCGCCACGATGAGGCCGTCGCCATTCGTTATGAGCGATATTAGACAATGAACATCGATCAGCTTCGCAAATATTGCCTCTCATTCCCAGGTGCGACCGAGGACATCAAGTGGGGTGCGGATCTTTGCTTTAGCGTTGGAGCAAAGATGTTTTGTGTCACGAGTGCCGACTCGATCACGGGCGGCTTGTCGCTCAAATGCACTCCTGCCAAATTTGACGAGCTCATCGAGCGTGAAGGCATCGATCCCGCAGCCTATGTTGGCCGCTATAAGTGGGTCCGCATCGCGGATCTCGATGCTGTAACTCCGCAGGAGCTAAAAGAGCTCATCGCTGAGTCGTACCGGCAGGTCTTTGATAAACTACCTCCAAAGATAAAAAAGACGATCACCTGAATTTCTAATGA
>JBJMGO010000142.1:0-3735 GCA_045807825.1 Pyrinomonadaceae bacterium
ACAATCTGATGTCTGGGGGGACAATGAATCAGTTGATAAATTGGCGCGATCGGATGCGCGCGACCATGATCTTGATGATCGAGGTTGCGCTGGGCCTTAGTTCCGTCGTCTCTAGCCATGCGCAGGGCGACGTTAATGCACGTCAGAAAGGGGGACAGATGACGCAAACACTCGCAGCGCGGCCGGACCTTGCAAAGGACGCTATCCGTCCGTACAAGGTCGATATTCCAAAAGAGGCTCTCGATGACATGCATCGCAGGATCCTCGCGACCAAGTGGCCGGACCAGGAACTCGTAAGGGACGGTTCGCAGGGCGTACAGCTCGCGACGATGAAGAAACTCGCCGCCTATTGGGCGAATTACGACTGGCGCAAGACCGAGGCCAAGCTTAATTCCTATCCACAGTTCGTAACGAATATCGATGGTGTCGACATACACTTCATTCAGGTCAAGTCAAAAAATCCTAACGCGCTGCCGGTCATCATCACGCATGGTTGGCCGGGATCTATCATCGAGCAGCTGAAGATCATCGGACCATTGACCGACCCGGTGGCCTTCGGTGGGAAGGTCGAGGATTCGTTCGACGTTGTGATCCCCTCGCTCCCCGGTTATGGTTTTTCGGGTAAACCGACGGAACTCGGTTGGGACCCGATCCGCGTCGCACGCGCATGGATCGTGCTGATGGATCGCCTCGGGTATAAGAAGTACGTCGCTCAGGGCGGCGACTGGGGAAATGCGGTCACCGAGCAGATGGCACTGCTCCGGCCTGCCGGTTTGGTTGGAATCCACACGAATATGCCCGCCACCGTGCCGCCTGACATCGACGGACAGGCGCTCGCCGGAGGCGCGGCACCAGCGGGAATGTCGGGCGACGAGAAGTACGCTTACGATCAACTCGCCTACTTTTATAAACATGGCCTCGGCTACGCAAGCGAAATGGCGAATCGTCCTCAGACGCTGTACGCGATCGGCGACTCTCCGATCGGGCTGGCAGCGTGGATACTTGACCACGATTCGCAGAGCTACGATCTAATCGTTCGTGTGTTTGACGGAAAGAGCGAAGGTCTGACACCAGAGGATATCGTCGAGAACATCTCACTCTATTGGCTGACGAATACTGCAGTCTCGTCCGCGCGTCTGTATTGGGAGAGCAAGCTGCCATTCTTTGCGCCAAAAGGAATTCAGCTCCCGACCGCAGTCAGCTCTTTCCCGAACGAGATCTACGCCGCCCCAGAGAGCTGGACGCGAAAAGCTTATCCAAAGCTGATCTATTACAACCGGCTGGCAAAAGGCACACATTTCGCGGCTTGGGAGCAGCCGGAGCTTTTCACCAATGAGCTGCGCGCGGGTTTTAGGACGTTGAGGTAAGTCCCAGTGAATACAATCGTCTTGGTCTGCTGCTTGGGGATCGGGCTTGTGGCGGGGCTGCGGTCGATGACGCCGCCGGCGGTCGTTAGCTGGGCGGCCTTCATGGGGTGGATAAACGTCACTGATGGACCGTTTTGGTTTCTCGCTTCATGGCCCGTTCTTGTTTTGCTGACGGCATGGGCTGTATTCGAATTGGTACTCGACAAGACATCGAAGATCGGTCCTCGCACAGAACCCTTGGGCCTAATCTTTCGAGCAGTGACCAGCGGCTTTTGCGGTGCCGTACTCTCGAGCTCCGCAGGCATGGGATACGGGATCGGGCTTGTATTTGGCTGGCTTGGAGGGGCGATCGGAACTTACGGCGGGTACCACTGCCGCAAAAGCATCATCGAGCAGACCTCGCTGCGCGACCTCCAGGCTGCCCTCGCGGAAGATGTTATCGCGATCAGCCTCGGCGTCGCATTTGTGTCCCTCGCCCGGAGTTGAGAGTTCAAAAAAAGGAGATGCAGAATGCCTGACGAGATCGATGAAGGCCGCCGGCGTCTGATCGGGGCGGCGGCGATAACTCTCGCTGCATTACCGTTCGGTGTCCAGAGCTCGGGTGGAGATCGACCGACCTCTGCGATCGTACCTGCAGCGAGCTTTGGCACTTTGAAACAGATAGACGCTGGCGTACTCAATATCGCGTACTCGGAATCAGGTCCGCCCGCGGGCGACGCAGTCATTCTGCTGCACGGTTGGCCATATGATATTCACACGTATTCGGAAGTTGCCCCCATACTTGCCGCAAAAGGTTTCCGGGTGATCGTGCCGTTTCTCCGCGGGTACGGTACTACAAGATTCCTTAGGCCGGATACGCTCCGAAATGGTCAGCCGTCGGCCATCGCTAATGACATCGTCTCCCTCATGGAGGCTCTCGGGATAAAAAGAGTGACCGTTGGCGGATGTGATTGGGGTGCCCGCACCGCAAATATTATGGCGGCACTGTGGCCAGAGCGCATCAAGGCGATGGTGTCGGTCAGCGGCTATCTGATCGGCAGCCAGGCTGCCGGGGCTCTACCGCTGACGCCCAGCGCAGAGCTTCAATGGTGGTATCAATTCTATTTTTCGACTGAGCGCGGACGTGCGGGTTATGAAAGATACCGCCGCGACTTTGCGAAACTCATCTGGCAGACCGCATCTCCAAAGTGGAAATTTGGTGATGACACGTTTGACCGCACCGCCCGCTCTTTCGACAACCCCGATCATGTCGATATCGTGGTTCACAACTATCGGTGGAGACTCGGGCTGGCCGCCGGGGAGACGAAATTCGATGATATCGAACGACGTCTAGCCATGGCGCCTGCCATCGCAGTTCCGACCATTACAATGGAGGGTGACGCGAACGGAGCTCCGCATCCCGAACCGGCTGCTTACGCTAATAAATTCTCCGGGAAATACGCTCATCGAGATATCACCGGAGGCGTCGGGCACAACCTGCCGCAAGAGGCTCCCAAAGCCTTTGCAGATGCTATTGTTGAGGCGGATGCGTTGGCGGCCAACTAGGCCGACGTCGGGGGTATAAGAAGTTCGTTATGAAGGTCATTTTCACCCTCAAAGAGTCGGGAATCCAAGGTTTGATGGGTTGTTTTTGATGAGCCTATTTCGTTGCGTTCCTAGTGTAGAGAGCGTGGGCTTGGGCGATCTCTTTGTCGAGCTCGTCTTTGGCCTTTGGAAAGCGTTGGAGGAATTGTGCGAACTCCTTTGCGGCGTCTTCGTCGCGCCCCTGTAGCGTGTAGAGCAGGCCGCGGTTTTTGTTTTTGTCTTGCCAGGGCATCGGGTCCTTTAGAGCGGCCTCAAGATCCTCGATCGCGCCATTGAGATCCCCTTTCGCTATACGAGCATTTGCACGCAGTCCGTGACCTTGGCCCTCATCGCTTTTCAGAGCAATGCCTTTGTCCAAGCTCAGGATAGCCTGATCCAGATCACCGATTTTCTGAAATAACGAAGCGAGGAAGTAATAGGCAGAGCGAATATTTGCGGAGCGTTCCATTGCGTTCTTGGACTTTTCGATCTCCTCAAGAGTGTTACCGGCGATCACTACCGTGCCAAGTCTGCCCACCACGTCCTGTGAACCATCAGGCTCCTTGCCGGGCCGCTCATATGTCTTAAGTTCCCCCACGGGAACTTTGACACTCTTGTCTTTGGGCGTTTTACCGCTCGCCTCGAAATTGCGAAGAAATGTCTGTAGTTCGGCGATGGCGGAGTTGATCTCGCCCTTTGACTCAAAAACATGTGCGAGGCCGACATACCCTCTGACCGAATTGGGACTTGCAGCTATAGCATTCGTGTAATCCACATTTGAAGAGCGTATTTTATGTATTTATTG
>JBJMGO010000143.1:0-14495 GCA_045807825.1 Pyrinomonadaceae bacterium
ACCGGCATTCGCGATAGGCTCTCGGCTATGACCGAGATCACGTCGCGATACGGTTGCGGAATAGTTGGTGTGACCCTTGGGCGTGAAGGATCTCACCTCTTGTGCGACGGCGTGTTGATCGATACTCCTTCATTTCCTGTTCCCGGCGGATGTGTTGATACAACGGGTGCGGGCGACGCTTTCAGGGCTGGTTTTCTCTACGGACTGCTATCGGGTGAGAGTGTGGAGATGGCCGCGAGATGCGCAAACGCAGTCGCTGCGCTCAAATGCCGGGGTATGGGTGCTCGAAACACCCTTCCCACGGCAGACGAGCTGAAGAAATTTTTATAACTTGTCGTTAAATAGCCCGATCACGAGGGCCCAAGAATCCCGTGCGGCTGCCTCGTCATAGACCGCTGGTCGCGTGTCATTAAAGAACGCATGGTCGGCCTCGTACTTAACCGACTGCACAGGGAGTTCGTATCGCTCAACTATGTCCTCAAGCTGCGCGACCTTCTCAGGGTTGATCCATTTATCCTTGGTCGCGGAAATGAAGATCGTCGGCACCGTCAGAGTTTTAAGCACCTCCTCCTCCGGAAAATCGCCGTAGAAAGCCGCGGCCGCGCTGATGCCCTCGAGCAGGCATGCAGCCCGGAATGCGTACGTCCCGCCCATGCAGTAGCCGGTGATGCCAAAGTGTGGAATTTCATACTTCTCACGCGTCACGTCGATCGCAGTTTTGATTGTGTCGATCCCGTCCTCGACCCTGAGCTCCTGCATGAACTGCGAGGCCTCATCGGCCGTAGCGGCGATGCGTCCGCGATACAGGTCCGGTGCGATCGCGACGAATCCCTCGTCCGCGTAGCGCTGGCAGATATCTTTGATATGGTCGTTCACGCCCCAATATTCCTGGATCACAAGCACTGCGCGGCCGGGGCTCGGTTGGTCAGGTCTCGCGACGAATGCGGTTGACTCTCCGCTGGCGGTATTTAAGGAAAGGGTTTCAGTCTGCATCGATCTCCTCCTGGATTGTTGATATACGACGATTATAAAAAAAGCCCGCCGCAAGCGCGACGGGCATACTACCAATCTTCTGTAAGTAATCTATGAACCCTGAAGGAAGATCGAGCGGTCGATGCCTGTCGGGCTGCCGACGAGATCAAACCGAACATTCTTCATATACTTTTGTGACACCGCCTTCACCTGCGCGGGTGTTACTTGGCGAAGGCGGTCGATGAATCCAAACGAGTTTCGCCAGCCGCCGCCTAGGAGCTCGTACCGTGCGAGCTCGCCCGCCTGTGCCGCGTCCGTCTCCTGACCGATGTAATAGGTCGTCAGGAAAAAGTTGCCGTACTGCCGTATCGTGTCCTCAGTGACCTCGTTTTCGCGAAGGTCTTTCATCTTCGAGAGCATCGCGCCGACGGCCTCATTCGGCTTGGTAGTCGTGACGTAGATGAAGGCGTTGTTGGCCGAATTGGTGTTCAGACCGGCGTCAGGCGCATACGAGAGGTTCAGCCGGGTACGCACCTCCTGATAGACCTGTGTCTGCAGAATACTGATCGCAACACGCATCGGATAGTAGTCAGAGTCCGATGGTGACGGAGCGCCAAAGCTGCCCTGAACGTAGTCCGTCTCCACCGCGTGATTTACGACATCGAGAGCAGGCTTTGAAAAATCCAGAGCCGGCACCGTCGGCATTTTGTACGCGCCGCGAGGCAGCGTTCCAAATGAGGCCGTCACTCTCTGCTGTACAGTCGCCGGATCGACATCGCCGACGATAACGAGCAAAAGCTGCGACGTCTGCATTACCCGTTTGTGATACGCGGCCAGCTCCGCGGGAGTAAATTTGGCGATGTTCTCGGGCGTTCCCTCCGGGTCATTAGCGTAAGGATGACCCGTGTACATCGTCCGCTCGACAGTATCCTGGAGAAGTTGGTCCGGCGCATCCTCTTTTGCACGAAGCGCCGTTAGGACATTCCCGCGCACGCGATCGACATCCTCGGGCGCAAACGACGGGTTGAGCGCCACATCGGTGAATATCTTCCACGACTCATCAAAATTTTGCTTAGTCGACGCCATCACGAGCCCGCTGTAATCGCGACCGGTCGAGGAACTGATATTTGTCGCCGTGCGTGCGAGCTCTTTGCGGAGCATCTCACGGGGATATGACTTTGTAGCCTCCGTCGAGACGTTGAGCATCAGGCTTTCGATGCCGGCTGTCTCAGGCTTGAGATTTGTTGACCCGCCCTTGATGAAAAGCGCGGCGGCCACAGTTGGAACTCCGGGACGACGTTTCACGAGCACCTTTAGCCCATTGACCTCAAATTCGCTGACCTGTTTCTCGCCCTCTGATTGAGCACGGAGAAATGCGAGCGGGGCGAAGGCGCAGATCAGGAATACGGCGATAAAGCGAAATTGCATTTTCATTACGGCTGGCCTCCCGTCAGATCGGCAGGCGTTAGATTCGCGACCTTTTGCTGGTCCTCCGAGAGAAGTGCTACGCCGACGTGCGGCTTGCCCTGCACGTACGTGTGCAAGTAGCGGTTTATATCGTCCCGGTTTGTGGCACGCAAGTTCTTGTAGTATCCGCGGAAGTAATCGATACCGGTCGTAGACCACCAAAATGCCAGCGTGTGCGTGTAATCTGTGAGCTTTTCACGGCCGTAAAGGTCCTCAGCCTCGAGCAGAGTCTTTGCGTTCTCGAGCTCTTGGTCGGTGAAATAGCCGGGTTTGTCGAATTGCGCAACCTCGCCGTAGAACGCCTTGAGAGCAGCCTTGGCCTTATCCGGAGTCGTGCTGATGAAGGCTTGGATCGGTCCGACGTTACGCTGCGTATAATATCCGAACGTCACACCCTGCGCGAGGCCTGAGTCGACCAGCGCTCGCTGAAAGCGCGAATTCGGTTGCGTGATGATGTACGAAAAAACGTCTGCGGCGTACGTGGCCAGATTGTCCTTGCCGATCGACGGGCCCTGCCAGCCGATAGCGGCGATCGTGAGGTTTACGGGCTGGATCTCGACGATCCCTTCGCTCTTTGGAAGCGGCGGATGCTCGACGAGCGGGAATTGCTTGAATGGATCCGCCGACGCTTTCCAATCTCCGAAGAGCTGGTCCGCTAACGTGAAGATGGAGTCAGGATTCACATCGCCCGTTATCACCAATGCCATATTGTTCGGCACGTAGTAACGCGACTGGATGAGCTTCATCTGGTCGGTCGTCGCGGCGGCGACTGTCTCGCGCGTGCCGGCAGGCTTTTTGCGGGTCGGGTACTTAAAAAAGAGACGGTCCAAAAGATCTTCGTTTAGGTGGCTGTATGGGTTTGAGAGGTTACGATCTAGTTCACCGATCACCGCTTGCTTCTCGCCCGTGAATTCCTCGTCGTTGAACTCCGGGTAACGGATTGCGTCCTTCAACGCCTTAAGTGTAGGCACAAGGTACGGACTTGTCGTATTGAAGTAGTACTCGACCACTTCTTCCTTCGTCTCACCATTGTAGACGGCACCCATCTCTTCGAGCTGCCCCTGATAGCTGACGTCGCCAAGCTGCGATTTTAGGGCCACTTCACGGTCGCAGCCCGACGCACGGAAAAGAGCGTCGTTGCTGAATTGCATCATCTGACACCTATATAGAGCGGCCGCATGATTTGTTCTAAAAAACATGTGCTCGTAAAGGTGTGAGAGCCCGTTAAGCTCAGGCGGCTCTGTGAACGAGCCATTGCGAACGGCGATCTCGAGAGTCACGAGCGGCACGGAGCGATCCTGCAGTACGATGATCTGCATTCCGTTACCGAGCGTCTTGACCGCGACAGGTATCTCGTACGCAGCAGCCTTTGCAGGTGTCTGCACCGGCTTTGGCTGCTGTGCGGGCACGATGCCGCTGAGAAGCGCTAAAATCAAACAGGACGTGAGGAATAAGGTTTTCACTAATTAGACTCCAATTTTCTCGACGTTATCACAGCGAGAGGCTATATATGGAACGTGACAATTTGATGCATGGGGCACGCACAGCGTTGAACCACGATTCGGACATCCGTGCCTGGGCCGAGGAATGGCTCAAGAACAAGACCCGCTCAGACAATACGCAAATGTCCGACGAGGAGTTTGAAAATTACTGGAAATACCACAAGCCCGAGATCATGCATGCTGGAGCCGCGGAGGCGATGGCTGCTTTTAGGAGCGAGAGGAGACAGGACTAAAAAAGAGGCAGCGGTCGAGCTGCCTCTTCTTCTGATAAGGCGTATGTAGGTCCTATAGGACCTATGAATCGCCGTCGCCTCTCCTCCGCATCAACAGAAGTCCGATGCCGACCGCTACGCCCCCCATGATCGCGAGTTTGGTGACCAGACCTTTACGGTTGTATTTCCACTCGGCGCTGTAGCCGAGTTCTTTCCAGAGGTTTGGCAGTTGACCTTTTGCGAGGTCCACGACAACTCCCTCCACCATCTGAACGCGGTCAGCGAGCATCAATGGCAGCCAGTGACCATATGAGTTCTCGCTAAATGTAAAGGCTGCCCTCCTGATCATCCCGCTGAGGCCTGCCGGCGGAATTGTCTCCCCAAATGTGGCGGCAAGATTAGGCCGCTCTGATGAGTGGAGTACCTCGACCTCGGGCTCCTGCTGAGCCGGACGATCCCATGAATATCCGTCGTGCTCAATGCGGGTGTGAGCTTTCATCGGATAGGTAGGGTCGTTGACGGGGTCCGCGTCCACGCCCCAGCCATTGACGAGCGACGGATCAAAGTTCGTTGCGTTTTGTTTGCCTTGTTCTAAGTTCTGCATGTAGCTCCTCCTTTAATGACTCGTAGCGCGCGGCGGCACGACGACCGGTTTGATCATGTTGTCGAGCTTCATCGAGAACATCTTGTAACCGTCCCCAATGTCCTCGAGCGGGATGTGGTGCGTGATGAGGTCCTTCGGCGTGAGAATGCCGTTCTCGACATGCTCGACGAGCCTCGGGAGCAGTCGCTTCACGGACGCTTGATTGCCTCGAAGGGTTAATCCCTTGTTCACAATGTTTCCTATTGGAACCAATGCTCCTACAGGACCGTAAACGCCGACAACAGAGATAACGCCGCCTTTGCGCACGCTGTTGATCGCCCATTGGAGCGCTGTCGCCGCGCCGCCAAGAAGGTGCATCTTTTTGCCCATCAATGTCTGACCTATGCGGCCTGTCGCCTCTGCACCAACGGCATCGATGCAGACGTCGGCACCGATCCAGTCAGTAGTTTCCTTCATGAACTGCACGACGTCAGGGATCTCTTTGTAGTTGTACACCTCGGCGGGACACCATTCCTTTGCAAACTCGAGGCGGTAATCGATGTGGTCGATGACGATCACGCGGCCCGCTCCGAATAACCATGCGCAGCGTGCGGCCATTATTCCGACCGGCCCCGCCCCGAATACACAAACTGTGTCCCCCTGCTGAATGCCGCCCATCTCCGCCGCCTGATAGCCGGTGGGGGTGACGTCGGTGAGCATCACGGCAGTGTCCTCATCCATCCACTCGGGGATCTTCATCGGACCTACGTCGGCGTAAGGCACGCGGACGTATTCCGCCTGCCCGCCGTCATAGCCGCCGGCAGTATGCGAATAACCAAAGATGCCGCCAACAGCCGTGGCTTCCGGATTTGATTCATGGCAGTTGCCATAAAGCTGCTGCCGACAAAAGACACATTTGCCGCACGCGATGTTGAAAGGGATCAGCACATGATCGCCGGCTTTAAGATTTTGAACCTCAGGTCCAACCTCCTCTACGTATCCGACAGTCTCATGACCGAATGTCGTTCCGATTCGCGTGTCGGGAACCGATCCGTTGTAAAGATGTAGATCTGAACCGCATATACACGCCCGCGTCACTCGAACGATCGCGTCCTGCGGATGTCTGATCTCCGGTTCAGGTTTTTGGTCGACGCGGACCCGCCTGGGACCGCGGAAATTCATGGCAAGCATGAGAGATAGCCTCCTTGAAAAGAACGTCTATATGTTTAGACCCTAGACCCTGAAAAAAGCGCGAAATGTCAGTCAGCCTACTCTTAAGCAAAAAAGAGGAGGTCGAAACCTCCTCTCCCATACGGCACAAAAGAGCGAATCTCAAGCCTGACCTCGCTCCTCTGCGAAATCCTTTTCGATCGGTGCTCCCATTGGCTCAGCGTTCGCGTCAGTCTCGTCGCCGACCCCCTTCATCATCCGAGAGATAGGGATCACCAGAATAGCGAGCACAACAGCGGCGGCGAATAATGCTATAGCTGTCCCGGTAAAGAGTTTAGGTGTCTGCTCGAGTTTCTCGGGATCGATGCTGCCGCCGTCGAGTCCTGCGATGAGGTTGCCGACAGATGTGGCGAGGAACCAGATCCCCATCATCTGTCCCACAAAGCGGCGCGGGCTAAGCTTGGTCATCGAGGACAATCCCACGGGGCTGATCGACAGTTCCGCAAATGTCTGGAATAAGTAGCTCACGGTTAACCACCATCCCGATACCTTTAGGGCGCCGTTTGTCGCAACAAGATTGTTCGCTGGAATGATCATCAGCGCGAATCCGACACCGGCAAGGGCAAGTCCACCCGCAAATTTTGCCGGACTTGATGGATTCTTGTTCCGCTTCCCGAGCCACGTCCAGAGTGCACCAAAAATGGGTGCAAAGATGATGATAAAAAACGAGTTGATCGACTGATACCAAAGCGCCGGGACCTCGAATGAGCCTATCTGCCGGTCAGTGAAGTCCTTTGCAAATAGATTCAGCGATGTAGGAGCTTGCTCAAATGCTGCCCAAAATATCGCCGCAGCGACAAACAGGACAAAAATGACTATCACCCGCTTTTTCTCGTTACTGTTGAGGCGACCGACAGTGAAGATGTAGATAAAATACACGAGCGCAATACCCACGAGCACCGCCGTCATCCAGCTTGCGACCACCTGCGGGTCGATCGTGATGATCCCGGCTGCCGCGAGGAGAACGACAAGGGCAAGTATTCCCACGCCTAAATATGTAAAGAGCTTGGTCTGGTTTTCTCTCTTTGCCTGGGCCGCTTTGTCCGGCAGCCGGGTGGGCTCGACACCGATGTCGCCGAGGGTGCGTTTTTGTAGAAAGGTGTACCACAAAAGTCCCGCCAGCATACCCACGCCGGCAACGCCAAATCCCCAACCGTAACCGATCTTTTCACCCAGTAGTCCGGTCACGAGCTGACCGGCCGTGGCTCCGGTGTTGATGCCCATGTAAAAGACGGAGAATCCCGCATCGCGGCGAGCGCCGCCCTCGGGATAAAGATCGCCGACAATGGCTGAAATGTTTGGTTTCAAAAGGCCGGTGCCGAGTACGATCAATATGAGGCCGACGAAGAACGGTGTTCGCGTCCCCATGAACGAGGTGAGTCCGATGGACAAGTGACCCAACGTGATGAGTACTGCGCCAACCTGGATCGCTCTTCTGAGACCGAACCACCGGTCCGCGATCCATCCGCCGGGAAGTGAGGCGAGGTACACGCTTGCCGCGTAGATACCCACGATCGCCGACGCCATCGGCCGGTCAAAGCCAAAACCGCCATTCATGACGGCCGTCGTCATAAAGAGGATCAGCAGCGGCCGAATGCCGTAGTAGGAGAATCGCTCCCACATTTCCGTCGCAAAAAGTGTAGAGAGTCCTATCGGATGTCCAAAAAAGCCCCGGCTTTTTGTGGGATCTGTCCTTTCAGCGGCTGCGCTCATAGCGGGTTACCTCGTTACAAGTTATTTGAGGAGAGTCAGGCAGAATATACCAAATATTACGGCGCAGACGAATGCAGGGTTACAAAGCTGTACGCTCGGAGAGTCTGCGCACTGAGCCTCTCGCACTACGTTTGCACGGCGAGTCGCGATTCAATAGACTTTTAGAACATGCCCTTGTAGCTCAACGGTTAGAGCAGCGGACTCATAATCCGTTGGTTGTAGGTTCGAATCCTACCGAGGGCATGCCTCTTTTATTTTGTATCCAGGATAGACAGGAAATTTCTCAGGAGTTGTAACTGGTCTTGGGTAAAGCTGAGGTTGTAGCTGCCGAGGCGGAATTTTACCGGAGCCGAAGCGGTGGCGATCTTTGCCAGGTCCGTGCGTTTGATCTGGAAGTTCAGATACTCCATGTTCTCCGACGGCTTGGCAGCGTAACGGTAGTTGCCAAGGTCGAGAGTCTCAGAGGGAAGCGTCACCTGCCAAGGGCCCGTTGAGTCGGCGAAACGCGGCTTCTTCGACATTGGCCAAAACGTAAAGTTGATACTCTCGGGTGTTGTCGACAGCGTCTGTCCCGGGTAGAAGGTTGCCATCGCGAAATTCATCGCCATCGCTCCCACGTTCTTAGCATCTGCATCCGAGAAATTCGGCGCGTAGGCCATGAGCTTCGATGCGTTGCCATCGTAGGTGAGATAGATCGACTTCTCCGCGTGGAGCGACTTGATCTGTTTTTGAATAGCGTCGTTCGACTTTTGAGCGCCGACGCAGAGGGAGCCGACAAGCAGGAGAGCGGCGGCAAGGACCTTCTTCATGGCTGTTAAGCGGTGGCCTCGGCTTCGCGATTCTGAATGTAAAGGATACGTGTACAGCTCTCGCAGGTGACAATGTCCTGACCTTTTTTGACCTCGACCATTGCTTGCGGGCGGAGCGACATATGGCACGCGCTGCACGCGCCGTTTACAACCTCGGCGACCGCAATGCCGTCGCGGCTTCGCTGCGCGAGACGATTGTACGCGGCAGCAAGTTTATCGGGAAGAGTGGCAAAGCCCTTAGCTCGATGTGCGGTTTGCGCATCGAATTCCGCCTTTTCTGCCGCGAGCTGAGCGTCGAATTCCGCGAGTGCCGCCTGACGTTTCGAATCAAGCGTGCTGATCTCCTCGGACCGGTCTTCAAGTTCTTTGTCGACGCCCTCGCTCTGCTCCATGGATTCGACGATCTGCGTTTCGAACGCCGTGATCTGCTTTTGCAGCGCATCCATCTCGCGCATCGCGGTCTCGTATTCCTTCTGGTTTTGCGCGTGCTTCAGGTTTCGCTCGGCACGTTCAAGATAGACCTTGTTTTCGGCTATTTGGTTCTCGAGACCGACTCGGGAGGCGTTTAGCTCGTCGCGGCGGCCCTGAATTTCGCGTATAGAAAAGGCGTGCTGTTCAAACTCTTGTTCGATCGCTGCACGCCTTTCATCTGCGGTGTCGAGCGCCCGCTTAAGCCGGCGGAGGTTCGTGTCCGTTTTCTGCAGATCAATAAGTTTGTCTAATTCAGCTTTCACTTTGCGGGTGTCTCCAAGCCTACAGTTTATCGCAGGCGCACCCTTTCGCCCAAGTATCAGTCTGTAATGAGCCTTTGAATGTGCTGACGGGCGTTCTCAAGCAGGAATATCTCGCCGTCCTGGGTGATCCACTGAGGTAAGTCGGGCCCTGGTATTAACTTTAGGTTCTGGTTTTCTCGGCTGCGGCCAAAATGGAGGATGTTCGCCCTCGCCAGGGCAGCCTCGCGCATTATCCCGTGGGCTGGCAGGCGGGCCCAACCCGCTTCGACGTCCAGACATCTCAGCCCGTAACGGATCGTGAGCCGCGTTCCGGCCATCGTGGACGCACCTTGGGGAAAGGCGTAACCTTCCTCCCGTTCGACGTTGATCAGCGGATGCTTCTGATCGAATGCCGCCTCGACAAAAGCGTCGAGCAGCCACTTGACGCCGGCGGCGCGAATGGCGTCATTCGTAGCCTTGAGACGCAGGTACTCGGCGACGTCCGCGCGCCCCTCGAGACTGGCTCGCACGCTTGCGGCGATCAACATTTCCGCCCATGATGCATCGAGCTCGTCCATGTCAATTCGGAGAATAGATGCGACGAGGCACAAAGGCAATCCCGTGCTATCCTTTTACATGAAGCGCGTCTATTTTAAGGTGGTTTTATGAAGCTTTTTGTTCTCTGCGCTCTTATAGGCGTGCTCGCGTCTCCGGCCTATCTCCAGACCAAGAAAACACCTGCAAAGACACCGCGGCCGTCTGCAACCCCCAAGAAACAAGCAAGTGATAAGCCCGAATGGGATCGCGTCACCGCTATCGCGGATCGCGGCGAGCGGATCGAGGCTCTCGAGAAGTTCGTATCTTCTTTCCCAAAGAGCTCTCACCTTACCGGCGCAAAAGGACTCATCGCTGCTACCCGTGTCGAAGCAGGCAACGATGATCTTGCGGCCAATAACATCGACGGGGCGATAACCGAGTTCAAAGCCGCGGTTGACGCCGTTCCGACTCCTGTCGTTCAAGGGTTTTGGGACGCGGGCTTGTCAAAGATCCCTGCAAATTTATACTTCCGCGATCGACGCGAGGCCGCTCTCGACATCGCTAAGACGCTCGAACTCAAGGCTACACCCAACTCGACCCAGCTTCTGTCGCTCGCAACCTTTTATCTCACGATCGAGGACGGTGCGGATGCAAAGCGTATCGCTGACGCGGTGATCGCGATCGAGCCGATTTCGCCGGCAGCTTACCGCATTGTCGGCTTTGCAGAGAGGATGCAATTCCGGCTTGATGATTCTGCGACAGCCTTCGCAAGGGCTATGGAGCTCGACCCAGAGTCAACGGACGCGAAAATGGGACTTGCCGAGATGAAACGCGCACTCGGAAAGCCGGACGAAGCCCTGACGCTATATGAGGCAGTGATAGCCAAGGACCCCGAAAATGCCGCCGCGCGCACAGGCCACGTACTCGCGCTCTTTGACGCCGACCGA
Source organism: Pyrinomonadaceae bacterium (assembly GCA_045807825.1). Lineage (GTDB taxonomy): Bacteria > Acidobacteriota > Blastocatellia > Pyrinomonadales > Pyrinomonadaceae > OLB17. The sequence goes on from JBJMGO010000143.1 coordinate 10,686, forward strand.
CGACCGGACGCGGAGGCCGAGATGGCGAAGCTCCTTGAGCAGAATCCCGGCAATTTCCTGCTACTTGGCAATGCCGCCTATTGGTATGCGGCTCATAATGACGGAGCAAAGGCTGTTGAGTTCGCGCAAAAGGCGATCGGCGTAGAGCCGCGATTTATCTGGTCGCATATCGCTCTCGCTCGCGGGCTGCTGCTCGGGCATCGCGCCGACGATGCCGAAAAAGAACTGTTGTCTGCCCGCACCTACGGCAACTTCCCGACCCTCGAGTACGAGCTTGCGGCGACGCGACTCGAAGCGGGTTATTATCGCGAAGCCGCCGAGGGGCTCTCATTGTCGTTTACCATTAAGGACGGTCAACTCTCGACCGCGCTAGGAGGCCGCGTGCCTCGCGAATCAAAATCGTTCATCCAACTTCTCGAGGACGAGCGGCGGGCAAGCATATTTGCTCCGACGGCCGCTGACGATGCTGATACGGCACAGCATCTTGCGGCACTGCTGGAACTGAAGCTGGCGCTCGACGCGCCGCAACCAGACGAGAAGAATATTTCTGCGGCGGCGGATGATTTTGTGAAGGGAGAAGACGGGATGCAGGCGTATCGTCAGATCTATGCCGCTTCCGCGATGGTCGAGAAGAAGGTCGCTCTGCAAAAGGCGGCGGACCTGGCAAAAGGAGCGGTTTCAGGGATAGATGCCGCACTAGCCGCTCCGTCTGCATCCACCGCGGTCATGGCAAATGAGCTCTACCGTCCACGGGCAATGGCCGGGACCCGCGGTGAGTATGTAAATGTTCCTGACGTGCCGCGGGCGACGCTCTCGTCTATCCTTCGTGGAAGAATAGAGGATCTTATTGGATGGTCCAGTTACCAAAGTGGAACTTCTGATGAGGCGGTCGTTCGCCTCAGAAGAGCTGTGAGCGTTTTACCGCCAGACAGTGCCTGGTGGCGGACGAGCACCTGGCATTTGGGCGCCGCTCTTGCCGCGTCTGGCAAGGATCCTGAGGCCCTCGATATGTATATTCGAAGCTACAAGGGCTCGCAGCCTGACGCTATTCGGTATTCGGTTATCGAGGCACTTTACCGAAAGCTGAATGGCACGTCCGAGGGTCTTATCGACAAGATCGGTGAAAACCCGACCGAGGCAATTCGGACCGTCACGCCCACCACCCCAACGGAAGCGACGCCTGTTTCGGCGGCGACGCCCGCACCAATGCCGACTCCTGACATGGTAACGGCGATCCCTATAGCCACACCATCACCATCACCATCACCCCAAACGCAACCGACAGCAGCACCTGAGCCAACCCCGACATCAACACCTGTTCCGGATCGAGGGCTCCCCACCTCGGCAGCTCCCATGCCTTCGCCGTCACCCCTTCCCATATCAACCCCCGAGCCAACGCCGACCGCCACTCCGATTCCTGAGCCTTCGCCCGAGGCGGCAGCAACGCCATTGCCCGCGCCTTCACCGGAGGCGACGCCCGTCGTGCTCCGCGAGACACCTCCGGCACAAGTTGTGTTGACGGATGTGGCAGCGCCAAAGTCCAGTGCAAATTTTCAGGCAAAAACACGCGAGCTGTTTCCGCCAGTGGTCATCACTATCCCGTCGGCAAAAGGCGATAAGTCTGCTGAGCAAACGCCAGCCGAGGCGCCGATCACGCCCTGCATCGTGACGGTGAGTAGCGATTCGCTGCGTCTCAACAGAAGCGGAGGCACGCAGGCCGTCGTTGTAGGACGCGATGACAATGGCGACATCACAGGACTTGAGGTGGCGGGCACTCCAGAGATCGTTCTTCGCCATGAACCAGTCGCTGGGGTCGCATCAAGGGCTATCTTCATCGTCCGCGCCGTGACTGGTAAGGTAGGGCTTTACCAAGTGACGTTCACGCTGCCGTGTGGGAGCAAAACGATAGACGTGAGCGTTCACTGACGGTGGGTCCTGCGTCTTCTCTGGTGCTCTCCCGCGATCGGAACCGTAGCGATCGCCGCGAGCAATAGAAAAAAGAAGGAGTTCGAGTACGTCCGTAGTGGAAAATCGAAAAAGCCGTGTACGAGAATGCCAAAGCACCCAGCAAGCGCCCCGATCGCTGTGTATCGCCGATAATCACGACTCTCCCGCACCAACCGCAGCCCCTGCCTAAACAGCAGGAAGATAAAAGTGGCAACGCAGAGAAAGCCGGCGATTCCTGCATCAGAGAGGGTCTGAAGATAATCGTTGTGGGCCTGCTCCACGCGAAAGACACCGGGCCATGTATCGAAGCGTGTAAACTCTACCGCGTACGAGTCGAATCCAGACCCGAGGAGAGGATGCTCGAGAAAGATACGGACCGCGATTGGCCAGAAGTGGAACCTTCCGGTCGAGATATCAGCCCCTGCAGTCGCCGCACCCGCTCCCCGAAGGAGTTGGTCATTCCCGCCAAGGTAAAGCACCAGCATGAATACGATGGCGATGATCGCAGCGCCCGCCACGATCACGCCTAGGTGTCGGGCCCCTGCACTATCCGAGGTGGTCTCGCGTGAAACAAGCCTTACAAGTAGAACAAATGCGAGGACGAATGCGAAGGACAACATTCCGCCGCGTGAGCCCGTAAAAGCTACAGCCGCACCCATGATTATGACCGCTACAGTTAGCAATATCCGGCGGTCGCGAGCTGTCTTTTGGCCGAACAAAATACCAAGCGTCAATCCACCCGTCATTTCCATGAAGGCCGCAAAATGGTGCTGATTAACAAACGGGCCGAATGGGATCGCCTGTGGTGTCTGCCGAAGCCCATAGATCCCCTCTGGGCTCGCGAGCCGCTGCAGGATGCCGTAAAACGCCATCACCGATCCAAATATGACGACGAAATTCAGCGCGCGGCGGAGCCTCCCTTCGCTGTTGATGAAAGTTAGGTAACCAGCGAAAAAGGTAAACAGGACGATGAGCCGCAACTCGAAGAACCATGTTGAGCTCGGGTCCACGGAGCCAAGATATGGTATCGGCAACAGCTGTATCGCCCCAATGAGCACAAGCGCTGCAACTGGGATCAGCAGCTGCGATGCGCTCACCAAAAGCCCCCCTCGCATCCACGCATCAACAAGCCATAAGAGTACGAGAGCGGTCCAGGCCAGATAAAAAACCGACCACGTGATCTCATCCACAGCGCCGAAGAGCACTGTTCCAAAGGCTGGTATCAACAGCAGCAGGAAAAATATTGTGGATGCGATCCGCGAGGGCTCGAGTGAGATCGTTGCTTTGTTGACCGGCGCCTCAATCATTCCTTTGTTAGCGATAGGTCATCGAAGGCAAGTGTCCCGGTCACCGGGCATGCGACGCTGGTGCAGCCGCTCCGAAGGAGACCCAGTCTTATCCCGTCGCTCTCTGCCGGAATAGCAACTTCTACCGATACGGCCGTCCAGTTGTCTGTCGGGGTCAGATCCTGCGTCGTTCCGAGTACTTTTCCGGTTGAGGCGTCGAGGATCTGCCACTTGTACTTGGCCTCCGTTTTTAGGTTGCTCTTGTACCATGCATCGAGGCGGTACCTTGCGCCAGGCTCGACCGCGATCTGCTGAGAGATGTCTCGGTAGCCCTCGGGCCGAAACGTGTTGAAAACCATCGTCAGCCCAAAACGTCCACCGTGTTTTTGGTCCTCGCTAAGGCCGATCTGGGGCTCGGCGGCCTCGCCGACCTGCCATTCAAAGGGACCGGCATTTCGCAGTTTTACCCCATTCTCAAAGCCGCCGTTCGTTATCTGCGCTATCGTCGGTTTAGAGCGGTCATCTGTTGTGAGATCGCCGACCACAGCCGCTGCGGCACGAAACTGATGTGCATTCA
>JBJMGO010000144.1:0-5051 GCA_045807825.1 Pyrinomonadaceae bacterium
CTCTGATCTTCCTAGCGATCACCGGCGTACTGCTCGTTATGGATCTGGGCCGTCCAGAGCGATTCATCTACACACTTCTCAGACCGCAGTGGAAATCATGGCTCACGCGTGGTGCCTACATCATCACCGCCTATGGCGGGCTGTTAACCGGCTGGGTCGTCGTTTCTTACCTAGGCTATTCCCGAGTCTTGCCATACCTCGAACCGCCCCTGATCGCACTCGCTTTGTTGACAGCGGTATATACAGCGTTCCTCTTTGCCCAGGCTAAGGGACGTGATTTCTGGCAGTCACCCATGCTCGGCCTGCACATGATCATCCATGCGGTGATGGCAGGCGCGGCTGCATTTTTCATAATTGATGTATTTCGACCAGTTGGCGAGAATCTTTCGCGCCTTTTAGTCTATTTCGCGGTTGGCTCGATCGTCTTGCACCTCGTGACGCTCGGAATCGAGCTGACAATGACGCACTCGACCGACGACGCTCACGCTGTCGCCAAGTCGATCACTGACGGCGAATTCAGCAATAAGTTCTGGTTTGGAATGGTCTTTCTCGGGAATGTCCTACCGGTGATGGCGTTGCTCCTCGGCCCGGTCGCTGTCCTTGTACCGGCTGGAGTAGCGATCCTCATCGGCCTCTGGTTTGCCGAGGATATTTGGGTCACGGCTCCGCAACGGATACCGTTGAGCTAAAATTCTTCCGATATGTTCGGTTTGTTTAAAAGTAAGCCGCTTACCAATCCGCGGTGTGCAGTGGTTTCGATTGGTGGTCACGATCGAGATAAATTAGATCTGGACAAGGAAATCTATTGCGATTTCGCGAACGTCACCGCTATCGAGTGCTCGTCCGTATCGGCTCTTGCGGAATGCCTAGAACATCGTCCCGTGGACATACTCCATCTGCTTACCGAAATCGGAAGCGACGAGACAATCCAGGGGGAGAGTAAGACAGCCTTCCTCGAGCAGCTATCGCTATTGGGACCTAAGATCCTGATCTTAGCGAGTGATAATGATGCACAATCCCTAATCGCCTTTTGCTCAAAAGGCCCGATGCTTTCGCTCAACTTGGTGATGACCTTGGATCGAAAGGGAGAAGCGTTTGCTAACTTTTTCAAGAAACTTTTCATATTGATCCTCGGTGGCAGGACAATGCCTGACGCCTGGGCACACCTCTCCCCCCAAATGCCGGGCGAGAACGATCTCTCGATGCCCGGGACCATTTTTTCCGCGGGAAATGGCGGACTTAGAATTGCGGAAAAGTAGACAAAATTGCTTCCTGTAAGATGTCCAAACACGAACCATCGCTAATCGAACGCCTCGCGGAGACGCTGCACTTGATCCCGAACCTTCACGGTGAGGACGGCGAGGAGTTGCCGCCGATCATGCAGCCGGGCGAGTTGACGAGTTATCCGCCGCCGGAGAAGTGGGATTCGTGGACTGAATACGAGGCGACGAGCGGTCGGAAGCGGGAGAAACGCGAGTATCAGATCGTGCCAACGACCTGTTTCAACTGCGAGGCCGGTTGCGGACTGCTCGCGTATGTCGATAAAGAGACGCAGCGGGTCCGCAAATTTGAAGGCAATCCCTATCATCCCGGCAGCCGCGGGCGTAACTGTGCAAAGGGTCCGGCGACAATAAATCAGATAAACGATCTGGACCGCATTCTTTACCCGATGCGGCGAAAGGGACGTCGCGGCGACGGCGAATGGGAGCAGGTCACGTGGGACGAGGCGCTGGATGACATCGCGGCCACGATCCGCAAAGCCTTGGTCGAAGACAAGCGCAACGAGGTTGTCTACCATGTCGGCCGTCCCGGCCACGAAGGATTTATGGAGCGGGTTCTACAGGGTTGGGGCGTTGACGGCCACAATACGCACACCAACATCTGCTCGGCCGGAGCAAGATTTGGCTACGCTATCTGGCAAGGCTACGACAGGCCTTCTCCCGACCATGCGAATGCCAGGTTTATCCTCCTGATCTCGGCACACCTGGAGTCGGGGCATTACTTCAACCCGCATGCTCAACGGATCATCGAGGGCATGATGAACGGCGCCAAACTCGCCGTCATGGACACGCGACTATCCAACACGGCCTCGATGGCCGACTACTGGACGGCGACCTATCCCGGCACCGAGGCCGCCGTCCTGCTCGCGATGGCGCACGTGATCATCAAGGAGCGGCTGTATAACGAGAAATTTCTGCGCGACTGGGTAAACTGGCAGGACTCGCTCGCGGAACTGAACCCAAAAGCAGATCTGACATTTGAGAATTTCATATCTGAGATCGAGACGTTCTACTCCGAATACACTCCCGAATTTGCCGAGGCTGAGAGCGGCGTTACGGCGGAGACGATCGTCGAGATCGCGCGGCAGATCGGGCGGGCGGGAACTCGTTTCTCATGTCATAACTGGCGATCTGCCGGAGCAGGGAATTTGGGTGGCTGGGCGGTGGCGAGGTGCCTGCATTTTTTGAGTGTGCTGACCGGCAGTGTCGGCACCGAGGGCGGCACGTCGCCGTCGGCATGGAACAAGTTCAAGCCCGCCAGTTACTCGACGCCGCCGGCTCAAAAGTTCTGGAACGAGCTGCATTTCCCGGTCGAGTATCCGCTCTCGCACTACGAAATGAGCTTCCTGCTGCCGCACTTTTTAAAGGAAGGACGCGGCAAACTACAAGTTTATTTCACGCGCGTTTTCAATCCTGTTTGGACATACCCGGACGGCTTTTCATGGATAGAGGCGCTATCAGATGAATCGAAGGTCGGCATTCACGTCGCTCTCACGCCTACGTGGAACGAGACAGCGTACTTCGCCGATTACGTTTTGCCGATGGGTCACGCGAGCGAGCGGCATGATCTCACGAGCTACGAGACACACTCGGGAATGTGGGTATCGTTTCGCCAGCCTGTGCTGCGCGAGGCGGCGAGACGGCAAGGACGAGACACGACATTCACCTACGAGACGAATCCAGGCGAGGTCTGGGAGGAGGACGAATTTTGGTTCGAGCTCTCTTGGCGGATCGATCCAGACGGGAGCTTAGGCATTCGGGAGCATTTTGAGTCGCCTTACCGGCCCGGCGAGAAGATCAAGATCGACGAGTACTACCAGTACATATTTGAGCACACCAAGGGCCTGACCGAGACCGCCGCGAAAGAAGGCCTGACGCCGCTCGACTACATGCGCAAGTACGGCGCATTCGAGGTTGAGCAGGCGGTCTACGAAAAGCACATGGACCTCGCTCACGAATCCAATCTCGCAGATGCACGGGTCGATTCCACCCGCGGCGAGGTCATCAAAGACGACAGGGTTGTCGCGGCGGTTGTTGACGGCAAGGCACGTATCGGATTCAACACTCCGTCGAAAAGACAAGAGCTTTTCTCAAAAACAACGGTTGATTGGGGCTGGCCGGAATATGCTTTTCCGACGTACGTTAAGAGCCACATTCACCTCGACGAACTCACCGAGACCGAGATGGTGCTAGTACCGACATTCCGCCTCCCGACGCTGATTCACACTCGCAGCGGACAGGCAAAGTGGCTGGCGGAGATCTCAAACCGCAACCCCCTTTGGATGCACACCTCAGACGGCGACCGGCTTGGCATCCAGACCGGTGACCTAGTGCGAATCTCGACCGAGATCGGCTACTTCATAAATCGGGCGTGGGTGACCGAGGGGATGAGACCGCAGGTCGTCGCGTGCTCTCACCACATTGGCCGCTGGCGACGAAAGCAGGATGCACCTGCCAACCGCTGGTCAACCAATCAGGTGAGCGTCACCGAGGAATCCCCCGGGAAATGGAAAATGCACGTCAACGAAGGGATTGGTGCTTACAAGAGTGCAGACCCCGACACCTCGCGTATCTTTTGGACCGACGGCGGCGTGCACCAAAACATCACCTTTCCCGTTCATCCCGATCCCATCTCCGGCATGCACTGCTGGCACCAGAAGGTGACCGTCGAGAGAGCACATCCCGGCGATGCTCATGGAGACGTTTTCGTCGATACGGAGAAGTCCTTTGAGGTTTATAAGAAATGGCTCGCCATGGCTCGACCTGCGCCGGGCCCGGACGGGCTTCGCCGTCCGCTCTGGCTGGCTAGGCCGTTACGCCCTGCAGAAGAAATGTTCTATATGAATGAGGATGCTGGAGGCGGCGATCGGAATCGAACCGATGAATAAAGGTTTTGCAGACCTCTGCCTTACCACTTGGCTACGCCGCCACGAAAATGAAAGTAGGCAGTTGGCAGACGGCAGTATGCAGTCAAAATCGTCGCTGCCTACTGCCTACCGCAAACTGCCTACTGATATTGGAGCGGGAGACGAGGGTCGAACTCGCGACTTCGACCTTGGCAAGGTCGCGCTCTACCACTGAGCTACTCCCGCGTGGCAAATGATGATTTTAGCGTGTGGTGCCGAATTGTCAAGCAAGAGGTCCCACTGACGCCAGTTACTGGCTCACCGTAATATCCTTCAAAAATCCCCAGTCGCCGCTGCCGCTCATCTTTACGTTGCCGATACGTTTGTTAGAGACGACTATATTCGCTGGGTACCACAGCGGCATGAGCGGGAGGTCGTTGCTGACGATATCCCACGCCTTTGCGTAGAGCTGCTTGGCCTGAGCTTTGTCTGTGGCATTCATCGCATCGTTGATCGTTTTATCAAACTCCGGATTCGAGTACCGTCCGCGATTGCAGCAGGGAACCGTGGCACTAGGGATCATGCTCGTCGCGAATAGATTGTTCATAAAGATGGGGTCCGAATTACCTCCGATCCAAGCTCCCGTATACATCTGAAATTCACCGTGCGCGAGTTGTTGGCGGATCACGTTCACCTCGAGGGTCTCTATCTGGACGTTCAGCCCAACGTCCGCGAGGGAACTCTGAACAACCTGCGCATACTGGTTCGTCGCCGCGTTGCCGGCACCGAATCTAAAGTTGATCGGCTCATTGTTGTAGCCAGCCTCTTTTAGGAGCTGTTTGGCCTTTGCGGGATCGAACGAGTAAGTGTGTCCCGCTGAATATGCCCACGACTGCGGCGGCAGAGTGGCATTTGCGACCGTTGC
>JBJMGO010000145.1:0-4427 GCA_045807825.1 Pyrinomonadaceae bacterium
GTCGCGCGATACGCAATAACAACGACATTCCGGGGAGCCTCGAGAAGATCGTTGACGACCAGAGCTACTACCTCGTCGGGTATGTTCCCGAGGAGGGGACCTTCGATCCGAAGTCGCCGAAGTTCAATAACGTTTCAATAAAGGTCGACCGTCCTGGACTGGTCGTTCACTATCGCAGTGGCTTCCTAAACTCACCTACGCAAAAACGATCGGCGACGGCAGAGGTCAAGCCTTCGCAAAAGCTCGAATACGCGCTTACGTCGCCATTCGCGGTGAACGAGGTCATGGTGCGGCTCAACTGTCTCTTTCAGCACACGCAGGTGGATGGGAATTACATTCGATCGCTGGTGCACATCGAGGGCAAAGACCTGGTCGCGGTCGACACACCCGGCGGGAAGAAGATCGCCATAGACGTGCTGGCAGTGACGATGGGCGACAACGGCGAGGCGGTCGATCGTCTCGCAAAGAGCTTTAACGTAACGCTCAAACCGGATGAATACGAGCGGGTCCGGCAGACGGGATTTGTGTATGACTTTATGTTCCCGACAAGAAAGCCGGGAGCGTATCAGATGCGCGTCGCCATCCGCGATCACAATTCGCAAAAGGTAGGGTCGGCGAATCAATTCGTCGAGGTTCCGGACCTTTCTAAGCATCGCCTCACACTCTCCGGGATAGCTGTCGAGGGCGTTGATCGAAGGCGCACAGCCACGTCCGCTCGTGGAATGGACAGCGCACTCGCGGATACCGCTCTGAGGCAATTTAGACGCGGCGGTACACTGCGATTCGGGTTCGCCATCTATAACGCGGCAGGGAGCACGCCGAACCTTTCGTCAAAGATCCGCCTCATCAAGGACGGCACCAAAGTCATTTTTGAAGGAAAGGATCTACCCGTTACGAACATTAGGAGCTCGGACCCCAAGATCGTGCCATTCTACTCGGCCCTAAATCTTGGCACTGATCTCACGCCCGGTGATTACGTGCTCGAGGTAGCGGTGACCGACCTGAATCGTAAAGGTAAGGGTGCGACGGTAGCCGAATACGTGCAGCTCGAGATCATGGGCAAGTAATATGAAGCGCATCGCCCTATTGATCTGTCTCCTATACGGCCCCGCCGCGCTCGCGGCCGCCGGACAGACACCCACACCAACTCCCGGGCCGACGCCGGAGGATGTCGTCAAGATCTCAACGAACCTTGTGCAGGTGGATGTCGTGGCTACTGACAAAAATGGAAGGCCTGTAACCGACCTCAAGCCTAATGAGGTGGAGATCTACGAGAACGGACAAAAACAAAAGATCGTCGGGTTTAATTTCGTATCGGACGTGCGGCCGGCGACTGAGCCCTCAAAGAGCGGAGATAAGAATGCCGTTCCGGTACCGGTGCCCGGACACACCTTGCGTCCCGATCAGATCCACCGCACCCTCGCGCTGGTTGTCGATGACCTATCGCTCTCGTGGGAGAGCGCCTATTACACGCGTCGCACGCTGAAGAAGTTTGTCGACGAGCAGGTGCAGGACGGCGATCTTGTCGCGATCATTCGCACGGGAGCCGGGATAGGGGCGCTTCAGCAATTTACGTCGGACAAGCGCGTGCTCTACGCTGCCATCGACAGGGTCAAGTGGAATCCTAACGGCACCGGCGGGATGACTGCCTTTGCGCCTATCAACACTCAACCGCCTGACCCGGAAGACCCGTCAAAAGATTCTAGCCAAGGGGAAGGGAGCGGTGACCAGAGTCTTGATGACTTTCGCAACAGCGTCTTTGCCTCGGGAACTCTCGGCGCACTCAAATACGTTGTTACCGGAATGGCGCAGCTGCCCGGACGCAAGTCGGTGATCCTGTTTTCGGACGGATTCAAAATTTTTGAGACGGACGCGAGCGGCTTTCAAAGCGGGGGCCGTGTGATGGATTTTCTGCACGTGCTTATAGACGCGGCAAATCGAGCGGCGGTCACGTTTTACACGATAGATTCCCGGGGTCTGCAAAGCACGGCGTTCACAGCCGCCGACAACGTCGGGGATACAAGTACCGATGCTATGAATCAGGCGATGCAGTCCCGCTCAGACGAGCTGCACGATACGCAGGACGGGCTTCGCTTCCTTGCCTCCGAGACGGGCGGTTTTGCGATAGTAAACAATAATGACCTGAGCGGCGGTGTGAAGCGCGTGCTCGAGGACCAGAGCTACTATCTAGTCGCTTACGAGCCTGAGGGCGAGCTCTTTGACCCGAAGAAACGTAAGTTCAACCAGCTCACGGTAAAGGTCCTGAGGCCGGGGGTGGAGGTGCGGTATCGCAGTGGCTTTTTTAACATAACCGACGCTCAAAAGGAGACTGCCGCCAGTAAGCAGACGCCGGCGCAGCAGCTGCAGCAAGCGCTGGTTTCGCCCTTTGGGGTGACGGGCATCGACCTCAGGATGAACGCTGTGTATGGCGATGATCCTAAGGTGGGACCATTCGTCCGATCGCTGCTGCACGTTAACGCAAAGGACCTGAATTTTAGCGACGACAAGGACGGCACAAAGAAGGCGACCATCGAGGTTCTCGCGATGGCGTTTGGTGACAACGGACAAGTGGTCGACCAGCTCGCGAGGGGTTACAACCTCTCCGTTAAACCCGAAAAGCTGCAGCCGCTGCTCAAGGACGGTTTTGTATATCAATTTACATTTCCTATAAAGAAGCCGGGGGCGTATCAATTTCGCGTCGCGATCCGCGATGCTACCGGCGGAGCTGTGGGCTCGGCGAGCCAATTCATCCAGGTGCCGGACCTCAAGCGAAAGGCGCTTACTGTTTCTAGTCTCATCATTCAAACTGTCACGGCGGACGAATGGCGGCGACTGGAGTCGGGCGACCCCAGGGATATGCCCTCACCGAGCACGGATACCGCATTGCGGCGTATCACGGGCGGCGGTGTATTGCGGTACGGGTATGAGATCTATAACGCGAGGAGTGACGGCTCAAAGGAGCCACATTTAACGGCGCGTGTGAGGGTCTTTCGTGACGGCAAGATGTTTTATGAGGGCAAAGATGCTCCCGTCGATCTTAAAAGTCAGAACGACCTGCAGCACATCCATAACGCCGGGGCGATCGCCATAGGTAAAACTATGCAGCCGGGTGATTACGTTCTTCAGGTGGTCGTGACCGACAGCCTTGCAAAGCAAAAACAGCAGATCGCGACGCAGTTCATCGAGTTTGAGGTGGTGCAGTGATGCGGATCCGTTCGATCGACCTGACGGAGATCAACCTGCCGCTCGTTCATTTTTTTGAGACGAGCTTTGGCCGCACTTATGAGAGGCGGATCATCCTCGTGAGGGTAGAGGATGAGGACGGAGCCGACGGTTGGGGCGAGGTCACGTGCGGCGAGGCGCCGGGATACTCGGACGAATGGACAGACTCCGCGTGGGTGACGATCGAAAAGATCCTCGCACCGATGGTGATCGGTCGCGACTTCGCTACGGCCCCCGATGTGTGGAGCGGGATGACGTGGGCCCGCGGGCATCGGATGGCAAAATCCGGCATCGAGACCGCGTGCTGGGATCTCGAGGCGAAGAAACTCGGTGTGCCGCTGTGGCGTCATCTCGGCGGGGTGAATCGAGAGATCGAATGCGGCGTTTCGATCGGTATCCAGGACTCCGTTGAGCAACTTTTGGACAAGATCCGCGTTGAGCTGGACGCAGGCTACAAACGCATTAAGATCAAGATCTCACCGCGTTGGGACTATGACGTGATCAAGGCGGTGAGGCGGGAGTTTGGCGACATTCGCTTGATGGGTGACGCTAACTCGGCATATACGCTAGGTGATCTAGAAAAACTGCGGAGCCTCGATGAATTTGACCTGATGATGCTCGAGCAGCCGCTTGGTTACGACGACATCGTCGATCACGCGAAGCTGCAACGTGAGATCAAAACTCCGATCTGCCTCGATGAGCCCATCAAATCCCCTGACGACGCCCGAAAGGCGATCGAGCTTGACTCAGGCAAGATCATCAACCTCAAGAACGGCCGCGTCGGCGGCCACACTCAATCCAAGCTCGTCGAGCAGACCGCACGCGAAGCCGGCATTCCCGTCTGGTGCGGAGGCATGCTCGAGTCCGGCATCGGCCGTGCCCACAATATCGCGATCTCAACCCTTGCCGGCTACACGCTGCCCGGCGACGTCTCCGCCTCAAAACGCTACTGGCACGAGGACATCATTTCGCCCGTTGTTGAGGTGACGCCGAATGGCACGATCATGGCGCCTGAGGGCCCGGGGATAGGATTTGAGGTTTGCACAGATCGTATCGAGGGATCGGCGGTGAGATGGTCCGAAATAACGAATAACGGATAGCGTAGAACGAATAATGTCCGTTTTACGTTATTCACTATTCGCTATTTCGGATCAAAGGCCCCAAACGACCGGCAGAACCACCAGCACCACCACAGACAAGATCAC
>JBJMGO010000146.1:0-14938 GCA_045807825.1 Pyrinomonadaceae bacterium
CTAGCAGTCCTCAAAGTAAACGAGGGCTCTTAATGACTGGAACGTGCCGAGCCCTGTACATAGGCGCGATCACAATGGCTATTGTGACGAGCTGTAACGCGCAAAGGCTAAACAGCGTTACGGGATACTTATGTCTCAACCCTGGGCCTCCAGAGTCATATAGCACGAGGAATCCCTACGGGGAGCTAGGCATTCGTGTTGCGAACAAGCTATGGGTTTTTAGATTCGTCGGACTTGGTGCCCCGATGAACCTCACGCGATGGATTCGCAACGCGAGACCCGAGACGGATCCAGTCGGAACTGCCTACCGTGTTCGTTACGTCCGACAAAATGATTTCATGGAAGCGAGATCCGTGGAAAAACTTCGCGGATTTAAATCCGTCGCGGCTTGTTCTCCGCACTAGCCGCTCTCTGCCCTTTCCTAATTCCTAAACTCCTGCGACACCATGATTCCACGTCGGCCGCCGTCGAGGATGCCGATGCCGACGCGGCCAAATTGCGTGTGCAGGATGTTGGCGCGGTGGCCGGGGGAGTTCATGAGACCGGTGTGGGCGAGCTGCAGCGTCGGTGCGAGGGCGAGGTTCTCGCCGGCGGTGCGGAATGTGACGCCGGCGGTACGCATCCGGTCGAAGGGGTCTTTGCCCTCAGGCGTGTAATGCGAAAAGTAACCTCGGGCGAACATGTCTTCGGAATGTGAGCGGGCGACTTGCCGCAGTTCCTCATCCATCACGAGCGGTTTGAGACCGCGTGAGGTGCGTTCCTGATTGACGAGCACGAGCATCTGCTCCTCGAGATCGGGAGCGGGGTTGGCGTTCGTGACCTTGAAGGGCAGCTCGACGGTCTCGTCTGAGCCCGGCTCGATCGTCTGTATCCGCGTCAGCGTCTGCCGAAGAGCGGGCTCGAATATCGGCGTGAGCGTGTTCTCGATCGTGTCGGTGACGACAGCTAATTCCCCGGCGACACGACTCTCCTGGACCTGCTCGGCAAAAGTGTCACTGAGGGGTATTGCGAATAGCAGCCCCGACAAGATCGCGGCGAGGATGAGGCCGTTAAAGAGACCCGGGATAATTCCCATGAGGCGGTTTGGAAAGCTCATGTGATACTCGGCTGGGATCCGGCGCACGAGCCGCCAACCGACGAACTGGATCAATATCCCAAGCAGAACTACCAAGATCAGGAAGACGACCGGCAGTCTCATCGTGTCGTCTCCGCCAAACGCGGAGCCGATCATATTCGACACTGGCCGGTACAGAAATATCGCGAGCAGCCAGCCGCCGATCCACCGGACGAGGTCCAGCAGGCTCAACAGAGCCCCGCGCCTGTAGCCTGACAAGGCACTCAGCGCAATTACGAGCACGAGCCCCGCGTCAACCAGATTTGGATACATTCCCCTTGAAGCGTCTATTCGACGCCGCCCCTCAAACCAAGGTTTGCCCTAAACAGTCCGGGTCATTGTAACCGCAAATACAACTCTACGGCCTCGGCAGCGACATGCTGGATCTTTGGTCAATGTTTGCAGCCGAGGTCCACACGTTCTTTGACGGCTGGGAGAAGATCGGTCGTTCTCTCATACTTGCGGTGTGCGCATACGGGTCGCTCGTTCTTCTGCTTCGGATCTCCGGCAAGAGGACCCTGGCAAAGATGAATGTATATGACTTCGTCTTTGTGGTCGCACTCGGCTCGACGCTGGCGTCCACCATACTCGACACGGGCACAACCTTGGCTGACGGCGTTTTTGCCCACATTGCTCTGATAGGTTTGCAGTACATCCTCTCGTCCCTTTGCGTTACCTCATCAAAGGTCGATTCGATAGTCAATGGCGAACCGACGCTGGTCTTTCATAACGGTGAATTTCTGTGGGATACGATGAGGCGCGAGCGTGTATCACCCGAAGAGCTGAGGGCGTCAGCAAGGAATGACGGATCGCTTAGCATGGATGATATCGACTCCATCGTGTTAGAGACCGATGGCACCTTCAGCGTCGTTCACAAAAACGTCAAGCGCAGCAACTCATCTCTGACCGACGTGTCTGGTCATCCGACCTATACCGAGGAGGAGTCCGTTCGTCATGGCAGTGGCACGCGTCGGCGACAACAGAGCGCATGATCAGAGCTGCAATATTCGACATCGACGGGACGCTCGTTGATACGGTGGACATGCATGCGGAGGCATGGCAGCGGGCATTTGCCGAATTCGGAAAGCAGATCGACTTTAAAGATATCCGGAACCAGATCGGTAAAGGCGGCGATCAGATGCTGCCGGTATTCTTTAGCGACGACGAGCTGCGCGAATTCGGCAAGGAGTTGGAGAAGCGGCGTGGTGATATCTATAAACAGGACTACATGCCGCAGGCACGCGCATTCCCAAAGGTGCGAGAGCTTTTTGAACTAGTTCGCGATGACGGCAAGCGGATAGCCCTCGCGTCGAGTGCCCCCAACGAGGAGCTGCAATATTACAAAAAACTCTGCAACATCGAGGACCTGCTTGAGGAGGAGACGTCAGCGGATGATGCAGAACGCTCCAAGCCAGAGCCGGATATCTTTGAGGCGGCAATTCAGAAGCTCGGCGATGTCGATCCGCAGGAATGCATCGTCATCGGCGACTCACCATACGACGCCGAGGCTGCCGCTCGTGCTGGGATGAATACCATCGGCCTCCTCTCGGGCGGCTTCTCAAACGAGAGTCTCTTTGCTGCCGGCTGTATAGAGATCTACCGCGACCCGTCGCAGCTCCTCGCAGCCTATCAAAGCTCTGCCATAGCTATGTAAGCTTTGCCTGCTTATAATTCACCTTGTGAAGGAACTCGTAAATGTGATCGGCGGCGGCCTCGCCGGCGTTGAGGCCGCATGGCAGGCCGCGGAGCTAGGCGCTCATATACGGCTATACGAAATGCGGCCGATCATGCAATCGCCCGCTCATCGTACAGACAAGCTCGCGGAGATCGTTTGCTCAAACTCACTGAAGACCGATGAGCCGGGAACGGCCCCGTATTTATTGAAAGAGGAGCTCCGACGCGGCGGTTCTCTCGTCATGGACGCTGCTGCCGCGACGAAAGTGCCGGCCGGAGCAGCATTATCTGTAGATCGTATACGGTTTGCCGAATATATCACGGAGACGGTCGAGCGGCACCCGCGGATCGAGATAGTTCGCGAAGAGATCACCGTCCTCGGTGGTGAGGGCGTCACGATCGTTGCCACGGGCCCATTGACCTCAGATCTCCTCACCCAAGAGATCATGCTCTTCACCGGGGACGATCAGCTATATTTTTACGACGCAATAGCACCGATCGTCGCGGCGGACTCTATCGACATGTCTATCGCGTTCAAGGCCGCAAGGTACGATAAGGGTGGGGACGACTACATCAACTGTCCTATGTCGCGAGGCGAATATGAGACATTCTTCAATGCTTTGATAGACGCCAAGTCCGTGCCGCTCAAGCGTTTTGAGGAGACTCATTGGTTTGAGTCATGCCTGCCGATCGAGGAGATCGCGCGCCGAGGTGTCGATACGTTGCGCTACGGCCCGATGAAGCCAAAAGGCCTCCGCGACCCCCGCACGGGGGAGGAACCGTACGCGTGCGTCCAGCTACGGCAGGAGAACCTGATGGCCGACGCGTATGGATTTGTCGGATTTCAAAACCACCTCCGGTACGGGGAGCAGGAACGTGTGCTCCGGCTGATCCCGGGGATGGCGAACGCCGAGTTTCTGCAGTTCGGTCAGATCCACCGCAATACATTCATCAACAGCCCGCAGGTCCTAAATGAGACGCTCGCCACCAAAAAGAACGCGATGCTCTTCTTTGCCGGGCAGATCACCGGTGTCGAGGGATATGTCGAGTCCGTTGCCACGGGATGGATGGCGGGAATCAATGCTGTTCGTACTCTCCGTGGTGAGGACTTGTTGACCGCACCGGCGACCTCGGCGATCGGAGCACTTTGCCGTTACGTTTCGAATGTCGAGACAAAAAACTTTCAGCCCGTGAACATCACGTTTGGTCTTTTGGAGCCATTGCCACCCGAGCTTCGGAAAAAGTATAAGAGGAAGCGCGAGCGCCACGAGGTGCAGGTCGAGCGGGCCCTAATGGACTGGGATCAATGGCTGCCGAATGCCGGGCTCAATTCAGTCCGCGGTCCCAGCTTCACGCCCTATGCCGCCGATCAGGTGAAAGCCCACACCGGCGAGTGAGAGGTAAATTCCCATACGACTAACATCTGAAAAACGGGCGAGTTCGTAGCTTTCCAAATACCAGCCCCAGATAAGGTGACCGGCGCTTAGCAACAGGAGCAACGATCCAATAACCTGAAAGACCCGCTGCCAGATTCTCGGACTCAACCGGAGATAAGTTCCAAGAACAAGCCATAGGAGCGAGTTGAAAAGGATGTAGATGTGCCGCGAGCGCATCAGCAGTCTGAGATCTGCTGGGATCGCGTCCTTGTCCGGGAAATCCAATCGCATCATGCGCCCGGTCACGCAGAACGCGACAAACAGCACGATGCCGACAGCAAGGTGAAACCACTTCATGAGCAATACGGTGGGAATGTGAAGTCTATTGCAAAGCTGGTGTCCGAGCAAGGACGGCGATCTGTGATTGACTCTACATTCGATGAGGCACAAAATTACCCATCTGTGGCCAGAGGGAGCAATATGAAAAAATTATCTATAGCGTTGGGACTAGTCGCCCTATTCGCATGTGCTGCCGCGGCCCAAAAGGTTGGCGGCTATAAGGCGATCGAAGCCTCTGACGCGGGGGTGCAAGAGGCGGCTGAATTCGCGGTCAGCGCTGAGGCTGAAAAGACGAATCGAGAGGTCCACCTCATCTCTATCGCAAAAGCAGAGGTGCAGATCGTCGCAGGACGAAATTACCGTCTTTGTATGAAGGTCCGCTCCCAGGGCGGTGAGGACGAGGCCGACGCAATTATCTTCGTGCAGGCGGTGGTATACGTCGACCTCAAGAACAACAAAAAGCTCTCAACATGGGGAGCATCAGATTGCGGCGACGATGACGATTAAAGCAGGGCTTTTGCTTTTGCCACCGCATTGTCAACGGTAAAGCCATAGGCCGGAAACACATCCTCCGCACGGCCCGACGCGCCAAAGCGGTCCACAGTTAGAGTGTCGCCGCGGTCGCCGACGTATTTTGCCCAACCCAATGAGACGCCTGCCTCTATCGCGAGACGCCCGCTCACGCGGGGCGGCAGGACCTCGTCGCGGTATTTTTGCGGCTGTGCGTCAAAGAACAACCAGCACGGCATCGATACAACACGGGTTGGAACGCCTTGTGACTGCAGTTCGGCTCGTGCCTTCATTGCCAAACCCACCTCGGATCCTGTCGCTATTATGATGAGCTTGGGCGGAGCGGCTTTTCCATTCCTCCCCTCTGCTTCAGCAAGGATGTAGCCGCCTTTATGCAGGCCCTTTGCGTCGGCGAACTTTTTACGATCGATCACATCCACTTTTTGTCGTGAGAGTGAAAACACTGTCGGTCCGTTGCCGCGTTTCAATGCGGCACGCCAGGCTTCGCGCGTTTCGTGCGCGTCGCAGGGACGGATAACGGCGAGATTCGGTATCGCACGCATCGCGGCGAGGTGCTCTACCGACTGGTGCGTCGGGCCATCCTCGCCAAGCCCTATTGAGTCGTGCGTAAACACGAATAGCACCTGAATGTGCGACAACGCCGCCAGCCTGATCGCCGGCCGGTTGTAATCCGAAAAAGTTTGGAAGGTCCCGCCAAACGGTACCGTGCTGCCAAATAGCGACATGCCGTTCATCGCGGAGCCCATAGCATGCTCGCGGATGCCGTAATGAATGTTGCGGTTTTGGTATGCTCCGGGCTGAAAGCCGCCGGACGAGTCTATATACGTATTATTAGAAGGCTTTAGGTCTGCCGATCCTCCAATCAAGCCCGGAATAGAGTCAGCTATAGCGTTGATCACCTCACCCGAATAGGCACGCGTCGCTTTTGACTCGACACCTTCGAAAGCCGGCAGGGACTTCTCCCACCCGTCTGGAAACACATTCTTGCGGATCGATGCGAATTCGCGACCGAGGTCCGTGTGAGCCTTCTCGTAGCGTTTGACGAGCGCATTCCAGTCACGCTCCTGTCTGGCACCGTTGGATATCGCCTTTCGAAACTGCGCGGCGGCCTCTTTCGGAATATAGAAGAACTTGTTCTCAGGCCAGCCGAGATTACGTTTTGTCTCCTTTACCGCCTCCTCGCCGGGTGCGTCCGAGTGGGCTTTAGAAGTTCCCTGTTTCGGCATTCCAAAGCCGATTATCGTGTGTACCCGAATGATGGATGGCTTGTCCTTGACCCGCTGAGCTTCGCGAATGGCGCGCTCAATGGCCTTGAGATCGTTGCCGTCGGCGACTTCGCTCACATGCCAGCCTGCAGCCTCAAAGCGCTTAGTCCTGTCCTCCGTGAACGCCAGGTCCGTTGAGCCGTCGATCGTGATCTGATTGTCGTCGTAGAGATAGATCAGCCGGCCTAGCTTTAGATGTCCCGCGAGCGACGCGGCCTCATAGCTCACGCCCTCCATCAGATCGCCGTCCGAGCATATGCAGTAGATGTAGTTGTCGACGACCGGAAACCCGCGACGGTTGTACACAGCCTCAAGGTGGGCCTCGGCGATGCCCATACCGACACCATTCGCAAAGCCCTGGCCCAACGGGCCGGTGGTGATCTCGACGCCCGGCGTCAGTATGTTCTCGGGATGACCGGGTGTCATCGAGTGGAGCTGCCGAAAACGCTTGAGCTCATCCAATGGCAGATCGTAGCCGGTCAGATGCAGCAGCGAATAGAGCAGCATTGAGCCATGCCCGGCACTGAGCAGAAAACGATCGCGACCGAACCATTTCGGATTCCGCGGGTTGTGCCGCAGAAACTTCGTCCACAGAACGTAAGCCGCCGGCGCCATTCCAAGAGGCAGGCCCGGATGACCGGAATTCGCGTGCTGGACGCCGTCCAGCGAGAGCGTGCGAATGGTATTGATACAGAGCTCGTCGAGGTTTGTCTTCGCTGCCATAGTCTTTTCTTGTTGTTTTGGAAGCAATAGAGTGTCAGCTTATCGCTCGGGCGTCAACTCGGGGATGTCCTCACCTGACGCAGCAAGGAATATTGCGGCTATCAAGCAAAGGTCTGCAAGCATCGGCGCGCCGAGAGCCCAAAAGACATTTCCCCAAAAATCGCCGACGTAGAGCTTGAGTGTGAATGTCGATAGCACCCATGCACCGGCAAGTAGTAGATAAAACCATCTGCGTTTGAGTCCCTCGTAAAGTCCTAACCAACAGACGTAAACATACGCCGGAAGCAGCATCAAAAAATGTGGTCTTTCAACAACCGGCGTGATCAATGGAGCGACGCAAAAGGCGAGTGCGATGCCACCCCAGTAGGAGATAAGTTCTCGGCGCCCGTGAAATATCGCGAAGTACAAGACCAGCAGCAGCACCGCAAGCACCGGCACGAATATTCCAAGGGTGGAGATCGCTGCGGGATCGAGACTCGCTAGGTTCATCCGGTATGCGGATCCCTGCCAAACAAACGCAGGTTCATCAGTAAGCAGTCGTGTCAGCACCGCTTGGAGCGAGGCATTGCCCGCGAAGCCCGATGGATGTGTAGTTAGGTCTTGATGTAGAGCAATGTTCTTGGTCCAGTAGTCGACATAGCCAATATTCCTCTGCCAGCCGATGATCGTCGCCGGCAAAAGGAGGCCGATCGCTCCGGCGATGACGGAACCAATGCCCGTACGAAAGCGTCTGTTGAGCAGCTCATACAGCAATATCGGTGCCGTGAAAACCTTTGCGACCGCAGCGATACCGATCACCGCCCCGCCGGCCACGTACCGCCGTGCGCCGGTAAGCTTTAGACCAAGGATCCCGGCACCGAGGATCAGGCAATTCAACTGCGCATTGCCAACCTCAGAGCTGATAGCATCAGCGCAAAGGATCACAGGTAGCAGGTGCAAACCCCAGACATGGAAAGACTTTAGTTCTCCATATGCGTCTCCGGCAACGAGCTTTATCGACTCGTGCAGGCACCACCAGATCAGAGTTATGCATAGCAGCGTCCAGAGTGCTCCGGCCACAGCTTGAGGGACCAGTGTTAGTGGTATGAAAATAAAGGCCAGGAGCGGAAGGTAGAGGTAATACGCTCCGTTTGGTGCCGGGCTCGCGTAGATATCTGCACCGTTTAGCAGATCGCGCGATGCATTGAGGATGACGAAGACATCGAGCTCACGGGTCAGGGCCTTCTTTATCGCGATGCTTATGGCAAGAACCCCGATCACTGCCACCACCGCCGCAAGCATCGAACGCACGCGGCGGCTGCCGTTGAATGACGCCTCCAGATGATCCCAAATGTTTGTCATTCCTTACTGAGGCCATCGAGCGTGAGCCGCACGACACCTTGTAGGGCTGATTCGTCCGCAGGTGAGAGTTCAAGCTCCCGGCCAAGGGCTTTCGCTAAGATCTCGCACCAGAGCGGCGAAGAACGTAAAGCCCCGCCCGAAGCCACTACCCCGTCGATAGTTGCGAGTCCACGGAGCTGCTCGTAAATGCCCGCAAGTCTCTCCACAACGGCGATCATCGCTGCATGAAGAATATCGATCACATCATGTGAAGGCCTGAGGTTCAGGATCTCGCCGCGTGCATCTTCGCGATAACCGATACTCCGTTCGCCATGAAAATAAGGCAGCACGATCGGCAGCGCCCGTCCTGGATCACGCCGCCGGATCTCCTCCTCTGCATCTGTCGGTAAGCCGAAGTTGCGACGGCACCATTCGTAAAGATTACCGCCGTCAGACAAGGCTCCGCCGAGGATCACATGATCGGCATCGATCCGGTAGCACCAGAGACCGCGGGGAATCTCCTTAGGAGGATCGCCACGATAAGCAATACGGATCGCCGCCGATGTTCCAACCATCAGCGAAGCCTTATTCTTACCGATGCCGCAAGAGCCGACGTGATCCGCCGCTCCATCGCCTATGGCTGGCAAGATGCTCGCTTTCCTGAGTGCGGACCAGCGTCTGGCGAATGCGCTTGTTAGCTTATATTTGACGGGCGTCTCAGCGATCTGTGGCAGATCCGCAGATCTTACCCTGAGGAACCGCAGGAGATCCTTGTCCCAATCGAGTTTACGCTGATCGAAGATACCGGTCGCCGAGGCCATCGAAGTGCTCGTAACGCTTGCTCCAACGAGCCTCATGATGACGTAATCGCCAAAGCCCATCCATTTGTCCGTTGAGACAAAAACATCGGGCCGCTCCCGTTTGATCCAGAGCAGCTTGGACGGCCAAAAACTTGAGTGAAAATGTGCACCGGTGCGGTTGTGCACCTCGTGCTCGTCAAAACGTCGCTTGAGCTCAGCCGAGTACTTGCCGCTGCGGGTATCAGCCCACCCGAGCACCGGCGTCGTCGGTTTACCTCTGGGATCCACTCCCATAAGGCTGTGCCAAAACGAGCACATAGCTAAGTGCGTGATCTCGACCTCCTGCCCTGCGCTTCGCGCGAGTAGATCGTCGATAACGTCACAGACATCGTCGAATGCCCTGGTCGGCGCCATCTGCGAACCGCCGTCCGGTGTGGAAGCAAAGGACCATTCCCGCCGAACAACTAAACCTTTCAGCGGCTTCTCAACGTAGTCGTATAAACCAGCACGTACACTCGACGAGCCGATATCGATCCCGAGGATGATCTTTTGGAGCAAGGAGGTGGACTTTCTATCTAGAGGCTGTGATCTTTCGGCTCTGCCGTCCAAGTGTATAGCTGGTCGCTAGTACTTGTGACCGGGCTCAATTCTTGGAACCTACACCGAGCGTCTTCTTCGCCCACCAGCGGGTGCCTACGAACAGGAAACGATAGTCTTTGAAAAACTCCGGTGGCTTGCCTTCAAAACAATGGCCAATGAATTGGAGTATCCAGCCGATGATAAAGAGACCTAAAGCAACGCGCCAAAGACCGACGATAAAAAAGGATGGAATGATCATCACGAGCGACAGCACGATCATCGGTATGCCCAGCGTGTGGGTCAGCTTATTCATCGGGTGTTGATGGCTCTCGGAATACTCCTCGATCCACTCGTCCCATGTCCGTCCCCCCATCATAGCTTTGTCCTCCGGTAGCGCGAATATCTTATCTCAATTTTGCACAAGGCGTTTGTAGAACTTCACCCTCAACCCATCGCCTAGCTCACGTTCGTTCTCAAGCCCAAAGCCATTCAGGAAATCCGGCGGCATGAAGGCATCGGCATCATCGGCTGTCGTCGGAACCTCCGTCACGATCCAGCGATCGATGTTGTCAGCGAAGGTCTTAAAAACCTTTGCTCCACCAATGATGAATATGTCGGCCCCTGCGGTCCGAGCGTACTCAATGACTTCGTCCTTGCTTGAGAGTTGTCGGACGCTGTGGGGCAGATCCAGATGGTTTTGGCCGGACAGGACGATGCTGATGCGATCCGGCAGCGGCCTACCGATCGAATGCCATGTTTTTGATCCCATGACGATCGCATGGCCACTCGTGGTCTCTTTAAAGAACTTGAGATCCGCAGAATAGTGCCACGGCAGCTTGCCACCTTTGCCGATGGCGAGGTTTTTTGCGATTGCGACGATTCCTATCAGCACGAGGGTTTGATTAGAGCAATAGTTTTTGGCCTTTGTAAACTGCGATCTCGGATCCTTTGGCCAAGAGGATCGAGTGTGGATGCGCCAAGCTGAGGAATGCAAACTCCTCGCCGTACGTAGTGCCAAAATCCACATCGATCCTTGGGTTATCAACTGAGAACAGTTCCCACTTCGGATGCTCGACCTTGTACTCGTCGACACGGCCGCGGCCGCGATCTGTGTATCCCCAATAGTGCTCGATGATGAACTCTCCTTCTGAATTCGGCTCCGGCACGCCTTGGCTATCCTCGACGTGAACACTCATACGGTTGCTCATTCCGTCGCGGCTCCAGTCGTACGAGACCTGCTCCTCGGAGCGGAAATTTCCCATTCTCCAGCACTCGTAAGGTTCACCATACAGCACCCTCGCAACCGTGGCGATCGCGTACCGTGGCACGATCTCCTTTACAAAGCAAACTGCACGGCGGACCTCATCTTCTGTTTCGCGCTTTATATAAAAGCGAAGATTTACCTCTTCAAAGTTTACATGCCACGGCACCGGGATCCCGAGCACGCGAGTGTCCAGGAACATAAACCCGACAAGACTGACGAAGCAACGCCCTTCGAAAAGATCAAGCTCGGTTCCCGCGGGCACGCGCGATGAGAGTACCTCGGGATCAACCTCGTAGTTGGCCATGATAAGGTCCTGCCAGCGCGCTGTAAGGAACTTTCGCATCAGATGATCACACGCTTGTCGCCCGCACGTCGCGTGACGCGCTCGCCGTCGAGATACTCAAGCAGGGGGATCGCGTACTTTCTCGACACTCCCGTTAGCTGCTTGAACTTTGGCACGTCGATCAGCCGATCAGGGGTGGTCGCCGCGTAAGATCGCAGCTTGGACACGAGCCCATCAATGGTCGCACGTGAGAAATAGAACTCATCTGTGACCTTGACGATCGCGCCGCTGGAGATGAGGAGGTGGAGTAGCTTTAATGCTTCGCTACGGCTGACTCTTGTTCCAGCGGTCGCATTGGCTAGAACCTCGTCAAGGCGGGGGACTTCGAGGCCGCCGTCAGTATAGGTTTTGGCGATCACTGCGGATGCTTTTGCGCCGTCACCCGTAAGCTTTGTTGAATGAGAAGCGAGGGAAAACCCGTCCCCGTCCTGCAAAATCTTGCCCGCGATACTCAGCTCCACGAGGACAGCGGCAGAGACCTCGGGTGCCGCGATTGGAAGCTTCCTGACCAACGCCTCCCGCGACATCCGCGGTGCCAATGGCTCCGCTTGGTGAAACGCCGTGAGGCCCGCAAGCACTGAATTCTCGATCTCCGCAAATCTGTCACTGCCGACATACCGGCCGCCGCCTTGCTTAATGGCACCGGACTCGACCAAACCCTCAAGAGCGATGGCGACCCGCGCAGCCGTCAGTCCGGTACGCTTTCTTATGGTCGCCGCTGTCATCCCGCGCAATGCAGAATTCTGTACTAGCACGTCGACCGAGTCGGTGTCGTGTTCATGTGCATCCCCGACTTTTCCGAGAAAGTCTCGCGCAGCCTGAAGATCCCTACGGCGATGTTTTAGCGGACCAATGTCGAGTATCATCCCGCCCCCAATTGTCACTTGTGGTGAATAGCTGCGTATGATGAGCCGGTGTCCCGGAAGAGCAGCTATTGGCGACTCGAGCCGCAGCTGCACGAGATCCGTCTCTCCGGCGGTGATCTCCGCCGCCTCATTGAGGACCTGCACGCGCGCCAGCACCTCCGAGGTTCCGATGTGTACGCGAACACGCTGCCTTGTCCTTAGCGGTCGCGGGATGTTCTTTAGCATCTCGATCTCACAATCGAGAAGCTGCGTCGGGTCGACTGAGTCGCGGGCTGTAAGCACCATGCCCCGACTCACCTTGTCCTGATCCACGCCGACGAGATTCACCGCTGTCCTGCGGCCAGAGCCGACCTTCTTTGCAGGTTCGCCATGTGACTGCACGCCACGTACACGTACTGGCAGATCGACCGGCAGCAGTACGAGCTCGTCACCCTCGCCGATCGCTCCGGAGAAAAGCGTGCCCGTTACCACCGTTCCAAAGCCCCTTACAGAAAAGCTGCGGTCCACCGGCAAGAATGTGGCGAATCGGTCATCTCGTGAGTGTCGAGCATGTGCGCTGCGGGCGAGAACCCTTTTGAGTTCATCGATCCCGTCGCCGGTTTTGGAGCTCACGGCGATGACTGGAGCGTCCTCAAGGAACGAGCCGGCGACGAGCTCCGCGACATCGAGGCGAGCCAATTCCATCGTCTCGGCGTCCGCCAGGTCACTCTTTGTCAGCACGACAATGCCGTGCTCGATCCCGAGTAGCCGGCAGATCTCAAAATGCTCCCGCGTCTGCGGCATCACGCCCTCGTCGGCAGCGACGACAAGAAGTACGAGATCGATACCCGACGCACCGGCGAGCATATTTCGCACAAATCGCTCGTGCCCCGGCACATCGACAAACCCGAAGTGAAGATCGCCCTCAGCCATGTCAGCAAAGCCAAGATCGATGGTGATACCCCGGCGTTTCTCATCCGGCAGGCGGTCTGCATCGACCCCGGTCAGCGCTTTGACCAGGGCGGTTTTACCGTGATCGATGTGTCCGGCCGTGCCGACAATTCTGTCCATTAATGCTCAGGAATTACTTCACCTATCTGTGGTGGGGCTCTCATACTGCTCAAGCTTTCTGTAAAGCGTCTTGCGGCCGATATTCAACAGTCGGGCCGCTTGGGACTTGTCGCCGTGCGTGTACTCGAGCGTCGTCTCGATAACTCGACGCTCGATCTCGTCCATAGTAGATGGGAATTGAACCTCGATCCCACGACCATTGAAGATGCGCGCTTCACGAGCGTGTGCCGATGGCTCAGACGCTCCGCGGCTCACAGCCTCAGGCAGATCCTCGAGCTCGATCTGACGCCCAGAGGCGATGATCACTGCCCGCTCGATCGCGTTCTCAAGCTCGCGAACGTTGCCCGGCCAATCATAATTCACAAACGCCCGCATCGCCTCCTTTGAGATGCCCGACACAAAGCGACCTGTCTTGTCCTTGTAACCATCAAGAAAGTGATACACCAGCAAGTGAATGTCCTCGATCCGCTCTCGGAGCGGCGGGAGAGAGATCGGGAAGACCGACAGACGATAATAAAGATCCCGCCGGAACCTGCCGTCAGCGATAGCACGTTCGAGATCGATATTCGTCGCGGCGATAACGCGGACATCGGTCTTGATCACCGACTTACCGCCGACGCGCGTGAGCTCGCCATCCTGCAGCACGCGCAGAAGGCGCACCTGCGCGGGTGGGGACATCTCGCCGATCTCGTCGAGAAAAAGCGTTCCGCCATTCGCCTCTTCGAATCGACCGATCCGCTGCGCACGGGCGTCGGTGAAGGCGCCTTTTTCGTGGCCAAAGAGTTCGCTCTCAAGCAGCGTTTCCGGGATCGCTCCGCAGTTGATCTTAATAAAAGGCTTGCCCTCCCTGCCGGAGTTGTAATGGATCAGATTCGCGATCAGCTCCTTGCCGGTACCAGATTCGCCCGTCACGAGAACAGTGGTGCTCGTGTCCGCTACATTGAGTGCGAGCTCTATCGCACGCCTGATCGCAGGGGCCTGACCGATGATCTCGCTCTGACCGCGCTGGTGCAGCTCACTTTTGAGGCGCATCACTTCCGCGGAGAGCTGGTCACGCTCAAGCGCTGTACCGATCTGATCGGCGATACCCTCGATGAGCGCGATGTCGTGCTCCTCAAAAGTGCTCTGCTTGCTCCAAACAAAACCCAGCAGCCCGAAGGCACGACCTGCGACCGTTACCGGCGTGACGAGTGCGGCTTTGCCCCGGAGCTGCGTGTTAAAGAATATTCGTAGCGCTAGCGGCAGCTGTGAGTCGTTCAACTGGAGGGTTTGTTTCTCTCGCAGCAGCTCACCGATAGCCGCAAATGTGTCTACTGCGAGCGACTTATCATACTGCTCGATGAGCCGCACGATCTTGCCGAGCTTGATGCCCTCGGCTGCTTTAAAACTCGCGAGTGAAATCCGGCTTCCTGTCTCATCAAGCACTCCGAGCGCGCCGTAATCCGCTCCGACGAGATTTATCGCCCGCTCGATCACGCCCTCCGAAACCTCGCTGAATGCCGAGTGCGAATTCAGCATGTTCGCTATTTCAAGCAGAGCGTTGGTGCGTTTGCTTTCCTGCTCCTGCGCGACATAAAGCGTCGTGTAGTTATAGCCAATGGCGAGCTGGCGGGCTACGGATTCGAGAAAGGTGACCTCTTCATCCTTCCATTCACGCGGCCGCCGCGTGTCGTGGAGTCCGAGCAAACCTAGCA
>JBJMGO010000147.1:0-2079 GCA_045807825.1 Pyrinomonadaceae bacterium
ATCCAGCTTCCGAACGCCAACTATCTTCCGCTTGCAAGTAAAGCCCTGTATCGCTTTGATAACGCTGGGATCGGCGTAAAGTTCACGGACATCTCGCATTTTGAGCAGCAACTGATCACGCGCATCATCGCGCACAAACTCGATATCGAGGGTGTTCCGCTGCAGATAGATCCCTTCACGACGCCTCCGACCTATATCAATGACGACCCTAGCCCGCGGATCGCGGATATCCGTCAGAAGCGCGATGCACTACTTGCTAAGATCATGGCCGTGGATGACGGCCTTTAGATCCTTGGGCCGAAATAGCCAGGCCAGCCCTTGCGACCAAATCAGCCACTGGCATACGAAAAGAATTGCCAAGAAAAGAGGCCATGTCGAATCTGGCCCAAACTGTGGTCGGTAGCCGATCCATTCCGGCAGTCGGACTAGCGGCCAACCAAGAGAGAACAGCAGGTAGCCTCCGGCGAAGACCAAGCCCTCCTGATCATCACTTGTCGCGAAGGCAATCGCGAAAAAAAGGATGGGGAATGAGAGGCAAATCGCAATTGTCGCAAAGATGAGTTTCCGCTTGGCTGTGAGAGTCACGCGAACAATTCCTCCATCGCGTGATCCAGATTCTTTACGCCAACGACGCGGATCCCGAGCAGCTTCTCGAGTCCTTTCTTGTTTGATTCGGGAAGTATCAATTTTTTGAACCCGAGCGTCTGAGCCTCACGGGCGCGGGCTTGTGCTTGGAGCACGCCGCGGATCTCGCCCGTCAGTCCGACCTCACCGAAGACGGCGGTCTCGGGTGGTACCTGCAGATTCCGAAAGCTCGAAGCTATCGCAGCGACCACACCCAGATCTGCCGCCGGTTCATCGATCTCCATTCCGCCGGCAACATTCACGAATACGTCGTCACCGGCGAGCTGAAACCCTAATCTCTTCTCAAGCACCGCGATGAGCAATGCAGTTCGGTTTTGATCGAATCCTTGTGTCATGCGTCGACCGGACCCAAACTTTGTACCTGACACCAACGCCTGCACCTCCACGAGCATTGGCCGCGTTCCCTCCATGCAGACGGTGACGACGGAGCCTGTGGCGTTCTCGGGCCGCTCCTGAAGAAAGAGCTCGGACGGATTGCCGACGGGAATAAGCCCGCGGTTAGTCATCTCAAAGACGCCGATCTCATTGGCCGCGCCAAAGCGATTTTTGGTAGCACGAATAATACGGTGATTGTGGTGACGATCGCCCTCAAAATAGAGGACCGTGTCGACGATGTGCTCGAGCGTCTTTGGGCCCGCTATAGAGCCTTCTTTTGTGACATGTCCGGTTAGGAAAACGGGCGTTGACGTTTGCTTAGCAAAGGCCATGAATTGGGCTGCTACGTCGCGGACCTGCGACACGCTCCCGGGCGCGGATTCGATCCGGTCACTGAACACTGTCTGGATCGAATCTACTATTACAAAGTCCGGCCGCAGCTTATCGGTCTCGGCGAGGATCGCCTGAAGATTGGTCTCGGGGAGCAGATAAAGATTCCCCGCCTCGACTCCGAGACGCTCGCCGCGCATCTTGATCTGGCGCTCGGATTCCTCGCCGGAGACGTAGAGGACCTTGGTGCCGTTGCGGCCAAGTTGATCGGCCATCTGCATCACGATGGTGGATTTGCCGATGCCGGGAGCTCCGCCGATCAGCACGAGGGAGCCGGGAACTATGCCGCCGCCGAGCACACGGTCGAGTTCGCCGATGCCAGACTCCGTACGAGCGTCGTCCTGAGCCTCGACACTGTTGTAGGCGATAGGTTCGGATGTCCGGTAGTTGCCTTGAGTCTTGCCGGTGAAAGAGGGAGCGGAGGGTCGAAACCGCTCCTCGACCAGTATGTTCCACTCCTGGCAATCGGGACATTGGCCCAGCCACTTGCGCGATTGGCCTCCGCAATTTTGACAGACGAAAATTGTCGCGGGAGACTTGGCCACTAGTGTGCCGTCGCGCTCTTTGCGTCACGCGGCGGAGCGTGTTTTACGTACTTGTCGAACCACGTGATCATCTCGTAAAGAACGTGCTCGGTCGTCTCTTTAGCTCGATAACCATGTGCCTCGA
>JBJMGO010000148.1:0-11389 GCA_045807825.1 Pyrinomonadaceae bacterium
CTTCCCCTCCCCCTACGACGAGGCGGTCATCCTCACGTCGGACGGCGTCGGTGAGTGGGCGACCACCACCTGGGGCGTGGGCGAGGGCAACCGCATCCGCCTCTCGAAGGCCATCAGCTTCCCCCACTCCCTCGGCCTGCTCTACTCGGCGTTCACCTACTTCACCGGGTTCAAGGTCAACTCCGGCGAGTACAAGCTGATGGGCCTCGCTCCGTATGGCGAGCCCAGGTACGAGTCACTCATTCGCGACCACATGATCGACATCAAGGACGACGGATCGTTCTGGCTCGATCAAAGCTATTTTAATTACTGCGCCGGATTGACGATGACAGGAGCGAAGTTTCATTCGCTCTTTGGCCAGCAGCCCCGCCGTGCGGAGGATGCCGAGCTCACGCAATTTCATATGGATGTTGCCGCGTCCATTCAAAAAGTAACCGGGGACGTGATGATGCGGATCGTGCGGCATGTGCACGCAGAGACGGGAATGGAAAACCTTTGTATGGCCGGTGGCGTGGCGCTGAACTGCGTTGCAAACGGCATCATCGCGCGTGAGGGGCCTTTCAAGAACGTCTGGATACAGCCCGCAGCGGGCGACGCGGGCGGCAGTCTGGGCGGAGCACTGTTTGCCTGGTATCAGCTAATGGGCAATGAGCGCGGGCCTGCCTCGCGCGATTCGCAACACGGGTCGTATCTCGGACCGAGGTTTTCAAACGAGGAGATTCGCGAGGTGCTCGACAGCGATAATGCAGCTTATACGTCACATGCCGAGGACGAGCTTTGCCGTCGCGTAGCCGAGCTGCTCGATTCAGGGAAGGTCGTTGGTCTCTTTCAAGGCCGAATGGAGTTTGGCCCGCGCGCGCTCGGCGGGCGATCGATCTTGGGTGATCCGCGGCGGCCGGAGATGCAGGCGAAGATGAATCTCAAGATCAAATTCCGCGAATCCTTCCGCCCTTTCGCGCCGAGCGTCTTGGCCGAACGAGCCGCCGATTACTTCGATCTAGACACCGAGAGTCCCTATATGCTGCTTGTTGCTCCCGTACAAGACGGGCTCCGAAAACAGCTCGCACCCGCGCAGCAGGGATTATTCGGTATCGATAAACTCAACCTCGTCCGCAGCGATCTACCTGCTGTGACGCATGTCGACTATTCGGCACGTGTGCAGACCGTTGACGACGCGCGCAACGGCCGATACTATCGCATCATAAAGGCTTTTGAGGCGCTGACTGGCTGCGGCGTGGTCATTAACACGTCCTTCAACATTCGAGGTGAGCCGATCGTCTGCAGACCGGAGGAGGCTTACCGGACGTTTATGTGCACGGATATGGATGCTCTGGTTATCGAAGATCAGCTTCTGCTCAAAGAAGACCAGGCCGCAATGCCGGAAGCGGAGGAGTACAAGCGGAAATTTAAGCTCGATTAAGTATGGCGAAACGCCGCGGCATCGTATCTGAACTCTGGCAGTTCATCCGTGAGCACAAGGCTTACTGGATGACGCCGATCATCATCGCCGTATTGCTCCTCGCCGGACTCATCATCCTAGGCGCGGTCGGCGGCGGTGCTGCCGCACCATTCATCTATACGCTCTTCTAAATGTCGTTCGTTAAGCTCAACTGGGAACCGTCTCCAAAGGAACTCCGATCATTCGGCGGGGTCTTTCTAGGTGGACTTGTAGCGATCGGGCTGATCAAATACTTCTGGCCGTTCGAGCGCGTCTTTATTCAAAACAAGACATTCGGCCTGTGGCTCATCGGCATCGGTATCGTCGTCGGCGCTCTCGGTCTAACGGGCACAAAGATCGCGCTGCCTTTCTATTGGATCTGGCTTGGAATCGCGTGGCTGATGGGAAACATCATGAGCCGAGTGATCGTCACGCTGCTCTATTACTTGCTCTTTACGCCGATGCGGCTGCTGAATAACCTGGTTGGTCGCGACAAGCTCCAGCTAAAAAAGCCGAATATGGATTCATACTGGCTGCCGATCTCACTGCCTGAGGAACCCGAAAAATACGAACGTCAATTCTGAGGCGTGATCGGCACCTTTTTGCCGGTGTCATCTATCGCGACAAACACTACCTCTGCCTCGGTGACTTTTACGATCTCTCCAGGCGTGCCAAACCGTTCAGCCTCGACATCGACGTGCACGGTGATCGATGTTCTGCCCACCTTTAGCGTACGGGCATAAAAGCTCACTAGATCGCCAATGAAGACTGGCTCGTGAAATTTGACCTCTTTCATCGCGACGGTCACAAAACGGTTGTGACGCGTGTGGCGGATCGACTCGACGCCGCCGGCGACGTCGATATAGCTGAGGATGATGCCGCCAAAAACCGTACCGTGAGCATTCGTGTCCCGAGGCATCATCGTCAGCCGTATCGCCGCGTCTCTTATTTTCTCTTCAGACATATATTCAATTTCAAACGGATACGAAAAGCGGTCATTCCTCTCAGTGTCATCCGTGCTCATCCGTGGCTAATTTTCTCTTGACCCACTCGCAGACAGTATCCCTCAGCTCATTCAACTGCTCATCAAAAAAGTGTCCGCAGTTCTCGAATATCACCACCTCAGCATGCTCGATCCTGTCGGTCAGGGTTCGCAGGGTTTCGACTGAGCAAAACTCGTCCTTGTCACCGTGAATAAAGATGATCGGCTTTTGCACGTTGACGAGGAAATCGTAACCACGGTACTTCTCGACAGGCGTGCCCACGGAGATCAAACGCGCGACGCGTGGATCGTTCCATCCGGCCTGCATGCTTGTTCGTGAGCCGAAGGAGAACCCTGCGAGCGTCAGGTCCTCGCCCGGGTAATTCTGTTCTACGTAATCGAGCACGTCCCGAACATCCTCAACACCGCCCTCCACCTCATTGTGCTCGCCAGTCGAAGCGCCGACGCCGCGAAAATTGAATCTGACGGTCAACAGCCCTGCGTCGACTAACCCGGCCGCGACCCTAAATACCACCTTGTTGTGCATCGTCCCGCCGCCCAGTGGATGCGGATGCGCGACGACAGCGACACCACGCCGCTGATCGCCAGGCTCCTTGATGATCGTCTCGAGCCGGCCGTGACTCGCAGGTATAAATAGATTGCCTTTTGGATACATTACGAAAATTGTATCCAACTAGCAGCCAGGAGCTAGTAGCTAGCAGCCAGTATCCTCATTTCGACCTCGTCCGCACACTATCCGCACACAAATTACCGACCGCTCCTACTCTGCTATAATTTCGCATTACTGCCTGTCTCGATCCTGACCACATGGCCGAAACTGATATCGACGCCGCCGCAACCGCTGAACCTGCGGACATAACGCCGAAGAAGATGTCCTGGCGCGAGTACCTTGACACTGAGGACGCCTCGCGGGTGATCTACCTCATCTTTGGCCTGCTCGCGATTCTGATGGTAATGACGTTCCTGCAGACGCGCACCGATGCGATCTGCTGTGGTGATTGGGACGGATACTACCACATCAAATGGAGCAGTTTGCTCTGGGAGAATTTTAAGCACGGGAAGTGGCTGCCGACATTCCAATGGCTGCCGCTGACGGTGCTCAACCCGCACGATTACGCCGATCATCACTTCCTTTTTCACCTGCTGCAGATCCCGTTTTTGTGGTTTTTTGAGCCGGTGACCGCGGCGAAGGTCGCGGCGATCGTGTTCTCGACACTCGCGATCTTTTCCGTGTACTGGATGATGTTCCGCTACGGCGTGAAGTACCAGCTCGTCTGGCTCGCCGCGCTGATGACATGCTCGAACGCATTCTTTTACCGGATGAACATGGCGAAAGCTCCGCCGCTCACGATCATCATCTCGGTACTGGGTATTCATCTACTTTTTCAACGCAAATATGTCTGGCTGCTGCCGCTGATGTTCGCGTTCGTGTGGACGTATAGTTTGTTCCCGCTGCTATTTATCGCGGCTGTGATCTGGACGATCATCATCGCGTGGAATGAACGCCGCTTTGAATGGCGGCCAATGGGGTACAGCGGCGCGGGCCTCATACTCGGGAACATCATCAACCCATACTTCCCACAGAACCTCTATCTGTTTTGGGAGCATCTTGCCGAGAAGGTCAAGATCGGCGGCGATTTCGCCGTGCCGGTCGGCGGTGAATGGTATCCGTACGCTGGAAACGAGCTGCTGATGATATTCCCTATCGCCCTCGGAGCGATGGTCCTCGGCTACATACTGTTCGTCCCGCGAAAAGCAGCTCTGCCGGAGAAGGCGGCTTTCTTCCTGGCATTCGTCTCGATCCTGCTCGCCGCGCAATTCAGGTCCAAACGGTTTGCGGAGTACTTTCCGCCGTTTGCGATCCTGTTTGCCGCGTTTGCATGGACGTCGTTCATGGAGCCAAAGGTGGCCGAGCTGCCGGAGGAATTTCAACGCGAGATCGATCCTTACCTCGATGTAGATAAACCTACCGAAAAAGTGGCGTGGGTCCGCGCAGCAAAGATCGCAGCTCCATGGGTTGTCGGTATCACACTGTCGGTCTGGTGGTTTTACAACATCGCGGGATTCCACAAGTTCGGGCAAAGCATCGACGGGATGCGCGACGAGATCACGAGCAATGAGCCCGACGCCAAATACCGGGCTGCAATGCGCTGGGCGACCGGCCGTGACGAGACCGGTGCGGAAAATATCCCCGAGGGCGAGATCATCTTTAACTGCAACTGGGACGATTTTCCAAAGCTGTTTTTCCTCGACACAAAACACCGCTACGTTTACGGCCTGGACCCAAATTACCTCTACTCGGCCAATCCCGAACTCTACAAAGCGGTAAAGGACATCACAGAGGGCAAAGTGGACGATCCCGGACCGATGATCCGTGAGAAGTTTGGCGCAAACTATGTGATGTCCGACGCAAAGGAGAATACAGATTTCCTTGCCAAGGCGCTCGAGAGCGGGTGGTTCGATCAGGTATATGAGGACGACGAGGCCCGCATCCTAAAGATACGAGCACAAAAAGGCGACCCACCTCCTGAGGCCAAGGAGGAACAGCAAGAAACTCCCGACGAGACCAAGACCCTCGATCAAATGGAGCGTAACGACGCAAAAAACTGGAACGTGAATGACGGGGACAATGACGATCCGAATGACTAGGCATGAGATCTGAGTCCAAGAGGCACATCAAAATTTTGATATGGGTCATCTTGATCCCATGTGCCCTATCGAGCTGCTCCGCCAACGAACAGATCCTCAAGTCAGGCAAAGAGTCTCCGACTCCGACTAACGTGGAGAGCACAAAATCGGATCTCGACGAGCAGATCCAGAGCCTTCGGACGGCGGACTTTCGCTACATCTGGGCGATCAGGCGAAAAGACGGTGGTGTGCTGGACAAGGCTGACAAGGCTGTCATTCGCCAGAATACAGTCGAGATGAACCGCCGCGTCCTTGCTGACGATGACAAAGCCGTGCTCATCGGCTCCAACACCGTGCCCTTCAAAGAGAATTTCGACATCCTTGCGAGTGCGTACGCGATCCAGGACCTCTCGCCCCAACCGGTGCCGAGTCCCCTGCCGACACGAGAGCCCACGCCGAAGTCCGCAAAGGCCAAGCGGTAGCCTCTGATAACGAAAAATAACGTATAGTTTAGCCGTATGGCCGAGCCCGAAAAGCCCCGAAACACCGAGCCGGAAACCTCGATTCCACCGCGGACGACGGGCGAACGCTCGACCGGTCCGCTCTCCAAGTCCGCCCTTCGGGAGAGGCAGTCACACGCGCGGCGAGTTTACCTCGATCCATCATCGCCGTCGCTGAGATCGATCCTCCGGGTTGTCGTGGTGATGTTGTTTTTGTGGTTCATCGCGGGATGGATACAGGCGATCATCACGAGCCTTGCCGCGTTGTTTTTCCTAGTGGTGCTGTCGATATTCTTTGCTTATCTGATCGATCCGCTCGTGCGGGCGATCCGGCGGCCATTCAAGGCAAGGAATATCGAGCGGTTCATGCCTCGGTCGGCGGCGATCGTGATCGCGTATCTGGTCGTCTTTTCAGTCGTTGGCTTCGCGATCGCTAACATAGCACCGCGCGTGGGCGATCAGGCGAGGGAATTTGGCACCAGCCTACCCACCTACAGCACTGCCATTCGCGAACGCGTCCGCGATCTCAATCAACGCTTCGATAGGCTCCGAATCCCCGATGAAGTGCAGGGAGATCTCAACAATCGGCTTACCGACTTTGGCGCGTCGATCACGACGACAGTCGGGAATTTTCTGCTCAGTCTTTTCACATACCTGCCGTGGCTTGTGCTCGTGCCGGTACTCGCATTCTTCTTCTTAAAGGACGTCAACCATTTCCGCCTGCTGGTCCTCCGAATGTTCCCAGTCGGTCGATGGCGTTACCGCGCCGAGCTCGTGATGGAGGACCTCAACACCACGCTCGCCGCCTACACTCGTGCGCAGCTTATCTCGTGCATACTGATCGCCACCATCTGCACGCTCGGCTTTTACATCATCGGGCTAAAGTATGCGCTGCTGCTTGGAATTTTGGCGGGCATCTTTGAGTTCGTCCCGCTGCTCGGACCGGTGACGATCGGCGTCATCGCGACACTCACCGCGGCCGGGAGTGATCGTCCGATTCACGGACTGTATGTCGCCATATTTTTGATCATTTTAAGAGTGCTGCAGGATTACGTGCTTTATCCGCGAATAGTACGCGGCGGCATCCACATGCATCCGCTCGCGATCATTCTCTCTGTGCTCGCCGGCGAGCAGATCGCGGGTATTCCCGGCGTCTTCCTATCGATCCCGATCGTCGCCGTGCTGACGGTCTTTTACCGCCACGCGCTGGAGCATCAAGAACGTCGGGGCATTCTCTCCGGCCTTATCGCCGAGGCCGAATCTGCAACGGAGGAGA
The DNA here is from genome assembly GCA_045807825.1 of Pyrinomonadaceae bacterium. Lineage (GTDB taxonomy): Bacteria > Acidobacteriota > Blastocatellia > Pyrinomonadales > Pyrinomonadaceae > OLB17. The sequence goes on from JBJMGO010000148.1 coordinate 6,846, forward strand.
TCGTTTAAATGTCCTCGCTCGCCTGGCTCATCGTATTTTTCTTCGTCCTGCTTTTTATCAGTATCCTGGTGTATGTACTGGTTGTTCGAGCCTACTACTGGGGCGACAAAAAGGCCCCGCCGCCTCCAAAGCAAAAACGCTAAGCGTGGTTCAGTCTAGCCGTTGACTGTTCGCTGGCTTAGACCTAGACTCGCATAGGCTACTCACGCACAAACAATATGAAGACAAACATTCGGACGCTGATCGTCATTCTAATAGCGACACTCGCGGGAGCGGTCGGTGCGTCGGCGCAGGCGGGTTCGCTCGCCAATATTGGCCACGACATTTACAGATCTGAGGCCGACGGGTTTGAGATCGCTGTCCCGCACGACTGCTTTAAGGTGACCGCAGCGGATAACGGCCGCGTTTATGTCTGCGATGTTAAAGAGGGTCGCATCACCGTACATCCCCAGACCAGTGATCCCGCGGTTAACACCGACGCTGAGGTCGCGGCCTATCTTGAAGGCTTTAGAGGAACGCTCAAGGACGCCGCTAATGTGAAGGTCCTCAGCGAGACGCCCCTCCACATCGGCGACTACCGCGGAGCCGAGTTTCAACTCACCTTTAGCGGCGGCACCGTCTATATGACGACCTTGTGCCATGGCAGGACCACCATCACTGTCACAGGCCAGGCCAGCCAGAGCGTCCCAAACGCCGCCAAACTCATCGGCACCGCCGTAGAAAGCTTCACCTTCCCTGCGAAGGCAAAATGATCGCGAGCGATACCGGACGAGAAAGGCGGCAGACCTCCGCGGCCTTTTCTAATGAGCGCCCTCGATGGGCTTGGCGTGGAGGACCTTTCTGAAGAGAAAGCCGGCCGGGATACAGAGTATGCAGAGGGCGGCGAGGATGCGAAAGTCGTCGATATACGCGAGCACGGCGGCTTGCCGGGCGACCATTCCATTGATCGCGGCGAACGTCATTTGCCGGGCCGTCTCCGCACCAAACATCGGCAGGTAGCCGTTGTAGATCTGCGAGAACGTCTGCTGGAATGCAATGCTGTATTCGTTGATGTTAGCCATCAACACGCTCTGGTGGATCTGCTGATTACGTGCGAGCAGCGTCGTCATGACGGCGATCCCGATCGAGCCGCCGGTGTTTCGCATGAGGTTGTAAATTCCCGAGGCGTTACCGATCTGCTCATTCGGGAGGGTGGACATAGAGAGCGTCGTCAGCGGCACGAAGACAAACCCCATCGCAAATCCCGAAATGATCATCGGTATCTGAATGTTGCTCTGCGAGATGTACAGGTTTATCCCCGTGAACATCCAGGTCGATATACTCAGGACCATGAATCCGAATGTGATCAAGTATCGCGAATCCATCTTCGCGATCAGCCTTCCGACTATGATCATCGAGATGATCGATCCGACGCCCCGCGGGCTCACCGCGAGACCGCTGTCCATCGCCGAGTAGCCGAGCAGCGTCTGGAGAAAGAGAGGCAGCAGGGCCGTCGATCCATACAAGACCACGCCGACCGATGCGATCAACGCGCAGCCGACTGCGAAGTTACGGTTGAGGAAGACACGGAGATTCACTATCGGCTCCGCAACATACAGCTCCCAAAACACGAACGAGATCACCGACATCGCCGAGACAAAGGCCGTGAACTTGATCAGATCGCTCTCAAACCAGTCCCTCTGCTGCCCCAGGTCAAGGGTCAACTCCATCGCACCTAAGCCGAGTGCCATAAGGCCAAAGCCCAGATAATCGATCGAGCCGGGGCGCTGGTTTTTAACGTACGGCGGGTCCTCGACAAAGGCGTTCGCCATGAATGCCGCAAGAGCACCGATCGGAAGGTTGATGTAAAAGATCCAACGCCACGAGTAGTTGTCGGTGATCCATCCGCCAAGGGCAGGGCCGATGATCGGAGCGACGACGATCCCCATTCCGTACACAGCCATCGCCGCGCCGCGCTTCGCCGGAGGGAAGCTCTCTAACAGCACACTTTGCGCGATCGGCTGCAACGCACCGCCGCCCATTCCCTGGAGTATCCTCGCGATGATCAGCGTGGCGAGATTTGGAGCCGCACCGCACAAGGCCGACGCGACGGTAAAGATAATGATGCAGATGATCAGGAAGCGCTTGCGGCCGATGTACGTGCTGATCCAGCTTGTCGCGGGAAGGATGATCGCGTTGGAGATGAGGTACGAGGTGAGGACCCACGTCGCCTCTTCGCTGGTCGCGGACAGATTGCCCGCGATATGCGGCAACGCGACGTTCGCGACCGAGGTATCGAGCACCTCCATCACCGTCGCCAGCATCACCGAAAACGCGATCAGCCACGGATTGAACGCGGGTTTCCACGTAGGAGGCGTCCCGGCGGGTTGTTCTATCTTTTCATCCGCCATGCTTCATCCTCTTTGCGGGCTTCGTGGCACAAAGAGCGGACACAAAAAGGCATCAAGCAGGCTCAGAGTCTGAGTGACCCCTGTCACCTCAGCGCACCTTTACTGTCGGCTCGGCAGACATGCCCGGAGCGAGAACTTTGACCTCCTCAGGTTTGTCGTCAAAGACGATCTTCACTGGGATCCGCTGAACGACCTTTACGTAATTGCCCGTTGCGTTCTCTGCGGGCAGCAGCGAGAACCGCGAGCCCGTCCCAGCCTGGAAGCTGTCGATGTGTCCGTGAAATGTCTTATTCGGATATGCGTCGATCCCGATCGTGACCTTTTGGCCAACCTGCATGTTCTCGAGCTGCGTTTCTTTGAAGTTGGCAACGACCCAAATATCATCCGATTGCGAGATCGCCATTAGTGGCGTGCCGACCTGGACGAGCTGGCCTTCCTCGACGGTCTTTCGCGTAACGAATCCGTCCTCCGGTGCGACGATCTTTGTCGACTCAAGGTCCTGCTGCGCCTGATCGAGAGCTGCCTGGGCCGCCGCGATCTGCGCTTGGGCCGTCTCAGTGGTGGATTGCGTGACGGCGATCCGCTCCGGAGCCGCATTGGCGTCCGCTAGACGTCCCTGCGACTCGCCCACCTGTGATTGTGAGACGTTGATCTGCGCGAGGGCCTGCCGGTAGGTGTCCTCGGCCGCCCTGGCATTCGCCTGTGCCTCGTCAACACGCGACTGTGCGGCGTCGACAGCACGGTTGGCGGCGTTAAGGTTCGCCTGCGCGGTTTGCAGTGCATTCAACGCCTGATCGAGAGACTGTCGCGAAATGTCTCCGCGTGCAAACAATGCTGAGCGGCGATCGTACTCGACCTGCGCGAGCCGAACGTCGGACTCAACCCTCGGCACCTGGGCCCGCGTCTGGTTGAGATTCGCCTGCGCCGTATTTACCGCACGTCGAGCCTGCGAGACTTGAGCCTGCCGCGCATTGGCGCCAGCGCGTGTCTGGTCGACATTCGACGTTGCTGTCTGGACGTTGGAGCGAGCCTGCTGCTGCGCCGCGGTTGTGCTGGCCCTCGTGAGGCTCACATTCGCGAGAGAAGACTGATACTGCGCCTTTGCATTGTCGAGCTGAGCCTTGGCCTGCTCGACGCGGATCTGGTAATCCTGCGGATTTAGCTCGACAAGCAGGTCGCCTTTGTGGACGTACTGATTACCGTCGACATGTACCTTTTGAACATATGCCGAAACCTTTGGGCTCACCTGCGTAATATCGGCGTCCACAAACGCGTCGTCTGTCGACTCGTACTGCCTCGAGTAAAGCCAATAAGAGACGCCGCCGATCACAAGAATGATCAAGACGACGGCGCCGATGATGATGAACTTCCGCTTGCGACGTTGTCCAACCGTAGCCGGAATTTCCGGCTCGGCGTCGGTGTCTAGCTCCACGTCAGAGGGAGCAAAGCTCCTCTCTATTTCCGGAGAATGTTCAGTGTTTTTGTTGGATTGATTTTCGTTTTCCCCCATCTACCTAGACGACCTCTTTCAGTAAGTAAGTAATCACTTACTTTGCCATTTTGAGTCTTGTTTGTCAATTTTGCTGAAGAAAACTAACTTGCCGCTTGCTGCCGCGGTGGTGCAATGGGCAAATGATTCTCGAGATCATACGAATAACCGCTCGGCAACACGTGGAGACTCACGCCGAGAATACCGATACAATCACCAGCCTTGCGGTTTGGTAGATCGCAGTGTGTAACGGACCTGCCATCGAAAACCGTCACACATCCCTCGCCAACAACCCTGAACTGACGTCCTTTGACGACGATACCGCATTTTTCATCAAGCCCAACGCCAACGATGTGCGGGTAATGTGCGACAGCGGTCAAAAGCCGGCCATGACGTCCCCGCTGCGAAAAGTGCGTGTCGATTACAACTTCAGGAATGAGATCAAGACCCGGACCTATGTCTACCCCTTCAGCCTTGGGAGCGCTGTCGCTGCGACCGCCCAGGATCATGGATCCGGACATCATTGCCGCGCCGGCGCTTGTGCCCGCTATGACGACGCCTTCCTTCATCCGCTTCTGCATCAAGTCGTGCATCGGTGAGCCGCCAAAAAGGCTCGTGATATTTAATTGATCGCCGCCGCTAAAAAAAATCACGTCCGCATCCTC
>JBJMGO010000149.1:0-5775 GCA_045807825.1 Pyrinomonadaceae bacterium
ACCACGATGGAGAAGGCCATGGTGATGCCGAAGCTGGCGAGGAATCGACCCGGGATGCCCGCGACGAACGCGATCGGCAAGAACACCGCGATGAGCGAGAGCGTGGTCGCAAGCACCGGCAGACCGATCTCGCGCGTGCCCTCGATGGCAATCCGGCCGTTGCCGTCGGGGTGCGCAAGCAGTCGGGGGCGAATACCGTCGCCTTGATCAACAACGTCAAAGAGCGGATGGCACAGATCATCCCGACGCTTCCAAAAGATTTTAAGGTAGCCGTCGTTCGAGATCAGTCGGACTTTATCGAGAACTCGCTCCACGCGATCGAGGAGCACCTCGTGCTCGGTGCGATATTCGCGGCGATCATCGTTTTCCTGTTCCTGTGGAATGTTCGCTCGACGATCATCTCGGCCCTCGCCATCCCGACTTCGATAATCGCGTCGTTCGCGCTGATCGCGGCCCTTGGCTACAGCCTCAACCAGATGACGATGCTGGCTCTGACGCTGATGGTCGGCATCGTGATCGACGACGCGATCGTCGTGCTGGAGAATATCTATCGCTTTGTCGAGGAGAAGGGAATGGACCCCTTCCGTGCGGCGGTCGAGGGTACGCGTGAGATCGGTCTCGCCGTGCTTGCTACGACTTTGTCGCTGCTGGCGGTTTTCATACCGGTTGGATTCATGACTGGCATTGTCGGGCGGTTCATGTCGAGTTTTGGCTTGACGTCCGCGGCGGCGATCGCGGTTTCCCTGATCGTAAGCTTTACGCTCACGCCCATGCTTGCGGCCCGATGGATCAAGCCGCCGAAGCACGAGACGAACGTTCCAACAGTCGTGGATCCGCATTCCGAGCTAGACACGGGTCTCGATCACCACTTGGCACCGGACTCGATCACGCTCAAAAACGAAGGCGACGAGGAGGAGAGGAGCTCAAAGAATGGCTGGTTCTACAGCAAGGTCGACGGCACGTACACGTGGCTGCTGCGGCTCTCGATGCGGTTCCGGTGGGCGGTGGTACTGATCTGCATCATCACGGTTGCATCGATCGTGCCGTTGTACAAATTAGTCGGAATGGCGTTCCTGCCCGATGAGGACGAGTCAAACTTTACGGTAAATGTCCGCGGACCTCAGGGTACGTCACTCGCGGCGACACAATCGATCCTGGACCGGATCGGGCGTGATATCCGACAGCGGTTGCCGTCGGTTCAAAATACCATCGTGAATGCCGGGGGCTTCGGCGGCGGCAGTAGCGGCAACTCGGGCTCCGTCAGTGTCAACCTAAAGCCTGTATCGGAGAGAAGCCAAGGGCAGAACGAGTTGATCAACATGGTACGGGGCATGGTGAAGCCCTACCAGAATAAGGACTGGAGGATCAACGTAGCGGCCTCCTCATCGATCGCGCAGGGTATTGGTCTAGGTCGCGGCGGATCGGGTATCGGCTATTTCATCTCAGGCCCGGACCTTGATCAGTTGAATAAGTACGCTGACCAGCTCGTCGAGAAACTGTCTAAAGATCCGACATTCGTCGCACCCGATAACTCGGTCGACGTCGGCACTCCTGAGGTGCAATTCGTGATCGATCGCACTAAAGCTGCGGACCTGGGTGTACAGGCGACGGATATCGCTCGTGCCTTGAATATCGCGGCTGCCGGTCAGCGTGTATCAACTTTCACAGAAGGAACCAACCAGTACGACGTCATCGTGCAGGCTGATGAGCGTTTTCGCAGGACGCGCGCTAATCTCGCATTCTTCACCGTCTCATCGGCAAAAGGTGCTCCAGTCGACCTTTCACGCGTTGTCGAGATCAAGGAGGGCCGCAGTCCTTCCTCGATCTCCCGGCTCAATCGCCAACGCGTGGTCACCATCTCGGCAAGCCTGCCGCAAAATGCATCGGAGGCCGATGCTCTTACAAAAGTCCAGCAGTACGTCAATGAGCTGAACCTGCCGCCCGAGTATTCGAGCGGCGTGCAGGGAACGTCCAAGGAGCTCAACCGTGCGTACAGCTCATTTCTGCTCGCGTTCTTGCTCTCGTTTGTCTTCATGTATCTGATCCTTGCGGCGCAGTTTGAGAGCTTTATTCACCCCGTGACGATCTTGCTGACACTGCCGTTGTCGGTGCCGTTTGCTCTGCTCTCGACAGCCATCGCGGGGCAGACGCTGAACATCTTTTCGGCCCTCGGCATCCTGCTGCTGTTCGGTATCGTGAAGAAGAACGCCATTCTCCAGATCGATCACACTAATACGCTCCGTTCGCATGGAATGGCACGTTACGACGCGATCATTCAGGCCAACCGAGACCGTCTGCGTCCGATCCTGATGACAACGATCGCGCTCGTCGCGGGTATGATCCCGCTCATCGTTGGCTCCGGTGCGGGAGCGGCGACCAACCGTTCGATCGGCATTCTCGTGGTGGGTGGACAGTCACTTTGCTTGCTCCTGACCTTGCTCGCGGTGCCAGTCTTCTATTCGCTCTTTGACGACGCTAGCCAGTGGGCATTTTTTAGGTCGATCGCGAACGTAGGGGATAAATTCTGGTCGATCATCCGCAGACGGCGAACGACGACCTCTGAGGAGATCGAGGGCAGCCGCGACGCCGTGTAGGTCTTGTAAACGTAGATACTGGATGAATTCTATCCGTCGTGACCGATACAGATTTGGATCACTGCCGCTCATCGCGGCGGTTGTTTTTCTGTGGGTTGCGAACGCCGCGGGACAGGCACCTACGCCGATCCCTACACCCACGCCCGACGAGCCGCTCCCGACACAGCCGACCTTCGCAAGGCCGCTGCCGCCGATGCCGGACGAGTCGAGGATCGGCGTCGACATGGAGAACCAACTCCCGCTCACGCTACAGGACGCTGTTGAGATGGCTCTCAAGAACAGCAACGACATCGAGTCGTCTCGAAAAAACGTCCGCATTTCGGAATTTGCGCTGCTTTCCGCCAAGGGCGTCTACGATCCGGTATTCAACTCACAAACTTACTACGAGAGTCGCACGACACCGACTGCATCAACGATAGGCGGCGCGGTCAACGGGAAAGTCACTCAAAAATCGCTATTCAACGATTTTGGGTTATCAGGGTTTTCGCCCTACCAGGGCGGCAGTTACAGCACGACGTTCAATCAGTCGCGGGTATCGTCGAGCAGCCGGAACGTCACCCTCAATCCCCAGATCCCAACAAACCTGATCGCGACGTATACACAGCCGCTATGGCGTAACCGTACGATCGACGCCAACCGCCGCAACATCCTGATCGCGGGTCGTGACGTAAATCTGTCGGAATCACAGCTTCGCCAGGAGGCGATCACGATCATCTCGAATGTCGAGCAGGCATACTGGGACCTCAACCGAGCGCTGAGGTTTTTGCGGGTGCAGATCGATGCGTTGAAAGAAGTTCGCGAGGAGTACGAGAGCAATCGCCGTCAGGCGGACAAGGGCGTGCTTGCACCAATCGATATTGTGCAGGCGGAGGCTCAGGTCTACACCTTTGAGCAGAACGTGTATATAGCACAGCAAGCGGTGACCGCGGCCGAGAATGTGCTCAAGCCGCTCATTCTGCCAAACCGCAACGATCCCGACTGGAGTCGCCCGTTGCTGCCGACGACACCCGAGCCCGACGCTCCTCATACGCCACTCGATGTAGCAACCGCCGAGGCGATGAAGAATCGCCCGGAGCTTGAACAGGCGGCGATAAACGAGGAGATCAACAGGATCGACCAGCGTTACTACAGGAATCTCACAAAGCCGCAGATCGACCTGTTTGGCACCTACACCGGAGCGGGCCTTGCGGGCACGCCAAATCCGCTCTCAAGCGGATTTGCAACCGTGCCGCAGATACTCCAGGGCGGCTACCTGACGTCCCTCAAGAACCTCTTTGCACAGGATTTTCCCACATATCGAGCTGGTGTGACGATCAGCTTCCCATTACGAAATCGCACTGCCAAGGCGAATCTCGGCAGCTCTATCGTGCGTGGTGAGCAGCTAGAGAATCAGCGCCTCCAGCAGGAGCAGAATATTGAGGCGGACGTCCGTAACGCTCTCGAAACTCTCCGCGCCGCGGAGTACCAGCTCACCGCATCGATCAACGGCCGTATTGCGGCCGAGGAGCTGTATCAGAGCGAGGAACGCCAGTTTCGCGGCGGCCTCACAACATACTTCCTGGTTCTCCAGCGTGAGACAGACCTTGCGACCGCTCGCGGCCGGGAGATCCAGGCCCGCGCAAACCTCGCAAGAGCAGTCTCGGCCTTCAACCGCTCCACCGGACGCACTCTCGAAGCTAATAACGTCGAGGTCTCGAAATAGTCTTCACCCGCGCGAAAAACTCCGCACATGCGAACAAGAGCCTTGCTTCGGCTCCGATATAACTCGTTCATCTACAGCAATTTAGATAAGTACCGCGTGCTATTCCCGCTGGCCTTCTGCTTGCACTTCTTGATCAGGCGCCGCCTACCGACAGAAGGGTCTTATGAATGGCATCATATCTAACGTGTCTCCCGCATTGCCAAAAGCAGCGGCAAAGTCGCGTCCCACTTTCAAAATGCGCTCGATAGCTCTCCCGAATGAGCACGGCTCGTGGGGAATTTTGTTCGAGCCTCTCGTGCTTGGCATTGCGCTCGCGCCGTCCGCGGCATCGCCGTTTGTAGCTCTGCTCTACATTGGCGCGTTCCTGTCCAGGCAACCGCTCAAATGGTATTTTGCGGACCTTAAGACAAAGCGTGAAAGACCGCAGACAGCCGCGGGTAGGATGTTCGCCTTTGCATATCTTTCTATAGCGGCTATCGGCTTCTTCGGAACTTTAGCTTTCGTGGGCGTCTTACCGTTGCTCCCATTGATCCTTACCGCTCCGCTGGGTGCGATCACCTTGTGGTACGACATCTCCGGCAAGAGCCGCCGTGTCGCTCCAGAGATCGCCGGCGTAGTGACACTCGCAAGTTCGGCTGCGGTAAGCGGTCTGGCGGCAGGTTGGACAATTGCTGCTTCAGTGGCACTGTCCATCGTAATGATTTTGAGATTGGTCCCGTCGATGCTGTACATTCGCGAGCGGCTAAAACTCGAGAAGGGGAAACCAAACTCCTTGGCCATTCCCATTACCCTGCATGTTCTCGCGGTGGCTGGCGTGGCACTACTCGCGTGGTATTCGCGCCTGCCATGGCTGCCGCTTGCGGTCTTCACTTTTCTCATGGTGAGGTCGATCACTGGCTCGTCAGATTTTCGCCTCAGGCTCAAAGCAAAACAGCTCGGAATGCTCGAGGTCCTCTTTGGCATGCTCGTGGTGCTCTCGATGATCATCGGCCATTACCTTCACCTCTAATGCACAACACGGATATCGACATTGTCGACATGGCAATGGGCGGAGACATCTGTCGAGCTTGACACTATGACAGCCGTTTCATAAGCTAACTGTTCGCTCATTTTTCGCGAAATGGGCGATTCTTTTTGATAATTCACAGCGGGCACACACGTCTCGGGCACGTACGTCAATGGTAGACAGCCTCCCTTACAAGGAGGAAGTTAGGGGTTCGAGTCCCTTCGTGCCCACCAGTCACCAGTGCACAATGCAAAGTGCACAATGCACAATATCGGATCATTGTGCATTGTGCATTCTAAATTCTGCATTGCTCTTGCGGGGTCGTAGTTCAGTTGGTTAGAACGCCGGCCTGTCACGCCGGAGGTCGCGGGTTCGAGCCCCGTCGGCCCCGCCACTTCCTACCGCAGCACCATCGCTGCGACGATCGCCAGAACCAGCGCGATTGCGATCAACGCGAACCTCGACAACATCGG
>JBJMGO010000150.1:0-4906 GCA_045807825.1 Pyrinomonadaceae bacterium
CCTGCTCAGGAAATAATGGTACCCAGTTCGTCGTCTCCATAAACCGCAGTGGTCGGTGGTTAACTGTCAGCGGTCACTTTTTCTTCGTTACTGGCCGCTTTTCTTTTATTCCTCTTCCAAAAAACAAATGCCATCGCGCCCATTCCAAGCAGCGTCGCAATGCCTGCTAGTCTCATCACGCGAAGAATGGCAAAACCGTACTTTCCCGTCGCCGGATCATAGTGATAGCAATAGAGCAGGAGCTGCTCGGCCGGTGTGCCGACCTTCGCCTGGGCTGACTCCATGATGCCGAACTTCAGATCCTTTGGCGCATAGTCGATGCCGTAGAAGTACCTCGACATCTTGCCCTCAGGGGTAACAACCATCACGCCTGCGGCGTGGGCGAACTGCTGCGTCTTATCGTCCCACTCAAACTTATAACCAGCCGCATCTGTCACGGCCCTTATCGAGTCCTGCGAACCCGTCAAAAAGTGCCAGCCGCCCTCGGTGCCGGGGCGATTGTAGCGCTCCAGGTAATTGGCCTTTTTATTCTTAGCGAGGTCCGGTTTGTCGTTGTCGCGCTGGTCGAAGCTGATGGCGACGACCTGGAAGTCCTTCCCCGCATCGAGGTTAATACCCTTGAGGGCTCCCGTGACGCCGTTAAGCACCTGCGTGCACAACATAGGACACTCGTAGTACGCGAATACCAATACCACCGGCTTACCGCCTTTGAAGTATTCGCCGAGCTTTACGTCGCGTCCATCCTCATCCTTGAGAACGATGTCGAGCGGCAACTGATTCCCGAGTTTTTGATCGATACCGACGGTTTTCAACGCCGCGGGCAGGCCGCTGTTCGCCTCCGAATCGGCAGGGTCGTAAACCTTTGGCGAATAGAGCGGCGAGTTGTAGTGCTCGACACGCTGGCTGAAAGTCAACAGTGAACAACTGACAGTGAACAGCGAAAGCACGAGAAGCCGTGCCACGAGACCTAACGGAGCGTAGTAAATTTTTACGATGTTCACTGTTCTCTGTTCCCTGCTCACTCTCTTACCTTCTCTTCTCGCTGGCAACACGACCTGAGCTCTGCTGGCTGACGTACATCCTCGACTTTTCCAGCATGTCAGGATCGGCGTTTGGTGCGACCTTTGGATTGCTTGCGAGCACCTTTTCTTTTGCCTGCTCGATCGGCAACACCGAAACCGCACCCGTCTGCGGGTCCTTTTGTCCGTTTTCCCAAAGCCGTGTCCACTCATCACGGAATGTTCTGTATTCCGACTGCGGATAGCTTAACTCGAGGTTTATGCGGCCTCTGTCAGTGTCGATACCGAATCCGGGTGCCATCTGCAGCCGTGGCTCGGGTGGAAGGCGTTCCTTCTCGCTCATCGCAAGCGGGCCGCGTTGTTCCTGATTATCGTGGTTGTACTCGCGAAGGACATTTATCAGCGCCCACATCAGGCCGAACGTAACGACGATCAAAGCGACGAGGCCGATCCAGAAATAGATGATCCCCTTAAGGCGGATCTCATTCTCCTCGTACGGCAGGTTAAATGTCGGGTCTACTTCCGTCTTTTTCATGACTTAATGCCCGTGACCGTGCTCCACCGCACCAATGAAGTATGGGTCCTTTGCCGGGACGATCGGCCGGCTCGCGAGTTCACCAAAGAACCACCACAACCAGATCCCGCCGATGGCGATCGGTGCGGCGAAATCCAGCCAATCGATATGGAATGCTCCCGTCTCTATTCCCTTTGTCACCCAAGGGCTCGGCCCGATGTGCCAAAAGAAATCGAGGAGCCGCATAAACAACACAAAGATCGCGATCCCGGCGAGCCATTTTGCACGCCTCTTAAAATCCTGCTGCAGCAGCACGAGGAATGGGAACGCGAAGTGGAACAAAAGCAGGATCGCACCGATCCATCCCCACCCACCCGAAGTTCGGCTGATGAACCAAACGGTCTCCTCAGGGATATTTCCCGACCAGATGATCAGGTACTGCGAATAATTGAAATACGCCCACACCATCACAAGCGCGAGCATGAGCTTGCCAAGATCGTGAAAGTGCCGCCGTCCAAGTATCGCGTCCATCGGAGGGGCGTCTATCAACATCGCCATCACCGCGATGATGAAGCAAAGACAGCTCAGTGCCCATCCGGCCACGTAAAGCAATCCCCAAATGGTTGAGAACCAGTGCGGCTCAAGCGACATCACCCAATCGACCGACGCAAACGTCACAATGATCGCAAAAAACACCAATGCGGGGCCGGAGAATCGTGACGCCCGCTCGAGCACGAGCCGTGATTCCTCGACGGTATTTGTCGCGTCCTGCAGGTCGGACCATCTTCCCAATGCCCGCGCCATCACCCAAAAGACGATCAGGAATATAAACCCACGTAGGATCCACATTACGGGCGTCATAAAGAGCCCCCGCTGGATCATGACCGGATCCGTAGGCGGCAGATGCGTCCATTCGTAGATCTTTCCGTAATAGACGCCGACGGCGATCGGTATAAAAAATAGGATGAGGAGCAGCATCGTCCTTGACGCCGCCTCGAGTGCACGCCGGATGACAACGCCCCAGGCTCCGCCGGTCAAGTACTGGAGCATCAGCATTCCGAGCGAGCCGATCGCGATGCCGCCCCAGAAGATAAATCCAAGCAGCCACGATCTCAATCCCTGCTCGGGATCCATATAGACGCCGATCGCCCACAGCAGCAGACCGACGCCGCCGATGCCAAGAGCGGGCAACCGCCAACGGTTCACCATATCCGGAGCGCGAAAACGATCAATGCTCTGCACTAACGTTTACCTCCATTGGTGTTTGCCTTTGTGTTGGCGTTCGCACTCCGCGCCGGCGCCGGTGCGGCAGTGTTGCTGTTCGTCGTCGTGGACGGATTCATCTTTTGGCTTTGGTCGGGGTTCTGCGTCGCCTGCAGGGCACGAATGTATGCGATGATGGCCCAGCGGTCGGCCGGCGGCACCTGAAAAACGTACGAGTTCATCTTGCCCCAGCCGTTGGTTATTACGTCGAAGAAGTGCCCGACCGGTGCATTCCTCAATCTGTCGTCGTGGTACGTCGGTGGCTTTGGAAAGCCGCGGCGCACCACCATTCCATCGCCGTTGCCGAGCGGACCGTGACAAACGATGCAGTAAATATTGAAACGCTCCTGGCCGCGATCGATCAGTTCCTTTGTAACAGGCACCGGGAAGGCGTCGATGTCGTTCGGAAAGCTCGTCACGACAGTATTGCCGTTGGCGTCCGTTGCAGTTTGGGTGGGTGCATTCGGATTTGGATTGTCGAGTTTACCTGTATAGAAACTCTTGTTGTCGTGAAGCTGTCCTCGCGCGACGGTGTTCTCGACCTGATCGCGGGAACCGCGCTTATCGGCAAAGAAATCGCTCTCTTTGTAATACCTGACCTTAGGCTGGTCCTGCATGTCGTACCTGCAGCCCGCTGCCAGCAGGCAGACGGCAGTGAGCAGCAGACAGTAGATTGACATGCGGACTCGGCGCCCGCGCTGCCCTCTATCCACTGTGAACTGGCCACTATTCCTCGACATCAAAAACCTCCTGTGCTCCGAGCGTACCCATGAACTCGCGCGTCTTTTCCAAATCGTAAAGCTCGTCCTCGGCCTCAATGATCAAAAAGAACTTCTCCCGAGAGGCGAGAGCGAACCTCGGCACATTGAATACCGGGTGATAAGGCGATGGCAGCTTGTTTAGGAACAGCATTCCAAACACCGCAACGAACGCAGAGAAAAGGACGGTAAGCTCAAACATCGGCGGGATGAAGGCCGGAATACTGAAGTGAGGACGTCCACCAACAATGATCGGAAAATCGAAAACGTGCACGTAATATACGAGTGCAAGTGCGGAAACGAGGCCCGACACGCCGCCCGCAAAGATCAGGTACGGGAGCACGCTCCTCTTGATCCCCAACGCCTCGTCGATCTCGTGTATCGGGAATGGTGAGAACGCATCGGTCTTGACGTATCCGGCGTCGCGAACCAGGCGCGCCGCATCGACCAGCTCTGTCGCCGTATCGAACTCCGCCATTATTCCGTAAAGCTTTTCAGCCATATCCGCTTACTGCCTACTGCCCGCCCGCCTACTGATTCGGAGGATCCGTACGGTCGTATGTAAATTCGACCTCGTTCACATTCTCCTCAAAATCCTGCTGGTGCCCATGTACGTTCGCCTCAGGCAACAGCGTCCTGACCTCAAATATCGAGATGATGGGCAGGAATCTCACAAACAGATAGAACAGCGTAAAGAACAGCCCCAGCGTTCCGACGAACATCGACCAGTCAAAGATCGACGGGCTGTACATCGCCCATGACGACGGCAGGAAATCACGCTGCAAGCTCGTCACGATGATCACGAAGCGCTCGAGCCACATGCCGATCGAGACGATGATCGCGAATACGAAGAGCCAGAATTCGCTCTCTCTAAATCTCTTGAACCACAAGAATTGAATCGAGAGGCCGTTGCAAAAGATCAGCAGCCAATACATGAACCAGTACGGGCCGTCCCAGACGCGGTTCTTGATCATGAACCACTCGAACTCGGAGCCTGAGTACCAGCCGAAGAAGAACTCCATTATGTAGGCGTAAAAGACGATGAGTCCCGTCGCCAGCATCACCTTACCCATGTATACGAGATGGGTGTGGGTAATGAAATCCTTCATGTTGTACAGGTGCCGCAGCGGGATCGCCAAGAGCAGCACCATCGCAAATCCGGCATAGATGGCCCCCGCCACGAAGTACGGCGGGAAGAATGTCGTATGCCAGCCCGGCACCTGCGACACGGCGAAGTCGAAGCTCACCACGGTGTGCACCGAGACGACCAGCGGCGTGGCGACGCCGGCGAGCAGCAGGTACGCCACTTCGAACCGCTTCCAATGGCGGGCCGAGCCGCGCCAGCCCATCGC
>JBJMGO010000151.1:0-4053 GCA_045807825.1 Pyrinomonadaceae bacterium
ATATTAAGGTGATGGTGCAGGAGGACGGCCGGGCAGTCGAGGTGCCCATCAGGGAAGGCGAGATGTTCCTGCTGCCGCCGAGGGTCCCGCACAATCCGATACGTGGAGCGAACACTGTCGGGCTCGTCATCGAGCGCAAACGACGCGATGGAGAGAAGGACGGGCTTCTGTGGTTTTGCGAGAACTGCAACACAAAACTCTACGAGGAGTACTTTGAGCTCGAGGATATTACGACGCAGTTTCAGGGTGTATTCAATAAATTTTATGGCAGTAGAGAGCTTCGTACGTGCAATAATTGCGGCACGGTAATGGAGCCGCCACCTGTCGTGGCTTGACCTTTCTCCAAAAAAAATAAAAATTATTCGAGTTGGTGAATCCTTCGCCAATTTTGTCGCGAAATCAACAACGCCAGATCGTCGGTAGCCTCGGCTCGGACGGGATCGAGTGGAATACATGGCGGATAAAGATAAAACCCAGGTTGCCACAAAGCGGCTAATTTTGTTGGCTCTCATCATTTTACTAACAACAGGAATAGCCCTTGGACAGAGACGGCATGCGGCGGTGCTGGACTGGGGTGAGTTCCAGTCGATCGGAGAGGTGCCTGCCGAGTTCGGCCCAAACATAATATTTGGGATAAGTAAGATCACGGTCCCGGAACGTGGGCCGCTAGTGACGAGGCGTCTCTCAGGCACTCTTTATCCAAGTCAGGTGATAGAGAGCAAGCTTGTCGGTGCACGTGTGAGAGGGCGGCAACTCACTTTTGGTACTCAGGTCATCGGCGGCGTCTCTTATTCATTCTCAGGTAAATTCCCGGAGAATTTTGCGACAGATCCACACGGTAATCCCAATGAAGTCATCCTCGAGGGTGTGCTCATCAAGTTCGTTAAGGGGAAGGAGGTCGCGCGGGCAACCATCTCGTTCAGGTTTCAGGACTACAGCGACTAAGGAGGAAATATGAAGAGACTTCTCACGACGATAATGGTGCTCTCATGCGCCGCTTCAACGCAGGTGTGGACGCAGACCCGATGCGACATCCATGCCTCGATCAATAACCAGGACTCCTCGGAAACCACCGATGCGGGCGGGACGAACGTTCGCAAAGGACCTGGCAAGAATTTTGAGGTTGTAAAGACGCTTACGAGTCCCACTGGCTTTATCTTTCACATCATCGGCAGCGACGGCGCATGGGTGCACGTAAATACGTACGGTACCCTCGATGGCACGGGCAAAGAATACAAGATCGACGGTTGGATCTACGCTCAAAGTTTATTTTTGAAATTCGATCACGATGCCGATGACAAGTCTAAGGAGTATGGCAAGCTCTTTTCCGAGCCGAGTGCCTCCAGCAAGCCTGTGCTCAGTAAAGCTCAAATGGAGAAAAAGGAGAATCAGATCGTCTCCCTCATCACCTGTCAGGGCACGTGGGCAAAGGTCCTGTGGGAGGGCACTGCCGGCTGGCTCTCACGCGGAGATCAATGCAGCGACATGTGGGATATCTGCGGTGAGCAGTAGGGAGGACGTAATGAAAAGATATTCAGTAACTCTGATCCTTTGTCTGCTTGCGGCGAATGTCGGCTATGGCCAGTCATTATCGCCGTGCCATGCGGAATTGGCGATCTTTGATACAGACCAGCACGGGCTCAATCTTAGGACCGGTCCCGGCACAAACTATCCCATAAGCACGAACATCACTGACCTCGACAGTGTTTTGTATATCGAGGGTATACACGGCAAGTGGGTGCGAGTCATCGGCACCACGCGTTCTGACAATACGTCGCCAGACTTGAATGGATGGGTATACGGGCCGCTCCTCGGTACTCTCGCTTTTGATCGGGACAGCGGTAATGAAACCAAGCTGTATTCTCAGCCGTCGGAAGAGAGCAAGATCGTCGCAAAGTTTTCGCACGGCGAAAAGCTCTCCTTTGAGGGCTGCAGCAACCACTGGGTAAAGGTCAGGTCGGGAGACAAGGCTGGCTGGACGGCCAGCGGACGATAGGAGGAAATGATGAAGAAGCTACTAATGATGATCGGTATTACAGTCATGCTCACGGGAGCGGCATACTCGCAAGGCTGCCGTGATATCCGTTTTGCAAAGGGGCACTCATCCGCTGTCGTGGACGGTCTAACGACCAAGCATTACGTTTGCTACCGCATACGGGCGCGTTCGGGGCAGACGATCACGCTACACCTTGATTCGCCGGATCCAAAGGTGAAATTCAGTATGACTCAGGATTACTTCGATGCGGATTTTACCGCAGAGGACGTTCGGGATTGGGAAGGGCAAACCGGGGACGTGGACGGGTACCTGATCAGTGTAGGCGGCTCAAGAGCAGGTACGAAGTTCAGCCTATCTGTCGCTATAAGGTAGAGCTGCAGTAGGTGTCTGCACCGGACCTTATTTGAAGAGGGCGACTAGCTCTAAAAGAGAGGACAAAATGAGATCACTCCTGACAATCTGCTATCTCTGCGTGGCACTAATTCTGACAGCCGGTGCCGCTGTAAATTACGGACAAAGTGTATTTGGCGGGGGCGCCGAGTCGGAGGGCTGGCGGCTCCTTGCCATCGGAAAGGGGCTAAAGGCGATGCCCGAGCGGGGTAAGCGCGCTGAGGACTTTGTTCCCCCGCATTGGAAGGTGTTTACGCGCGCGGATGGCGACCTGGATCACGACGGGATCAGCGAGACCGTCTTCGTGCTCAAACTGGATATGCCGGACAGGACGTATGTGGATGCTCGAGCAGCAAAGAAGGATGACGAGGAGGGCGGAACCTTCATGATCGCTATCGTCCGGCCGCTGCCGGACAAGAGCTGGGAGTTCGAGGATGTTAATTATTCGATCGGCGCGATACCTGCCGGAGATCGGGACGAGTTTGATATATCGATCAAGAATAATGTTCTCAGCATTCACTCGAATACGGGCGGCAGTCTGAGATTTGAGGAGACGTACCGATTTCGCGACAGGGATCTGATCGGCTATGACTACAGTTCCTTTCCCGTCACACTCGAACCTGACTCGACCATCTATGCTCTCTCTGAGAATTATCTGACCGGCGAGCGTACGGAGACGACGACCACATTCAATAACAAGGCCGTTAAGGGGGTGGACAGCGTAAAGCGGTCTACATTCAAACCGCAAAAAACCGCGTTTTCGGAGACGTACGCGCACTGCCACTGACGAACCCTCAAAACGTAAATTTTTGTAAACACCGCCGTAACCTACACAGCGGTGTTTGCGTATAAGGTGCTTTCTATCCTACATTTGGGCATATTTCATCCTGAAATCTATTTGTTCTCGAGGAAAATTGGTATGAGATCTCTACGTGCTCTCTCCTGTGGAGCGGCGATCCTGCTCGCTCTACTATCCGTCTCCGTTGGCGCTCAGCGTCGGCAGTCGCCGCGTCTGACGCCAACGCCAACGCCTGCTCCGGTTAACACCACCGCTGACGAGTCGACACAGATGCCGACGGCTCGGGCGGGTCAGCCGACACCAACGCCACGAGCGGGCGGACCGGCTCCGGCGAGGATTACGTTCGACAATGCATTGTCGAATCTACGCTTTCGCGAGATCGGGCCGGCAGTGATGGGCGGCCGCATCGATGACATAGAGGCGGTGCCCGGCGATCCGCGCACTGTGTATGTCGCGACGGCAGCCGGCGGCATCCTTAAATCGACCAATGGCGGGACGTCATGGAATTTTGTTTTTGACAAGGAGTCGGTCTCATCGATCGGCGATATAGCGATCACGCCTTCGAATCCGTCGATCGTTTGGGCGGGCTCGGGCGAGGCAAATAACCGGCAGAGCTCCTCGTGGGGTAACGGTATTTACAAGTCGATGGACGCCGGCAAGACGTGGAAGCGCATGGGCCTCGAGAACACGATGCATATCGCTCGCATCGTCATCAATCCGCGCGACCCGAATAACGTGTATGTCGCTGCCGAGGGCAATCTTTGGGGCCCGAGCCCGGAGCGCGGAGTCTACCGCACGTCGGACGGCGGCAGAACATGGCAGCTCGTGCTGAAGGTCAATGACGACACAGGCGCCTCAGACATTGCAA
>JBJMGO010000152.1:0-12711 GCA_045807825.1 Pyrinomonadaceae bacterium
CGAACAGCCTCGCGATGAAGCTGGCGGGCGTCAGCCGTGATACTCCCGACGTCGCTGGCGGCGTGATAGTCCGTGACCCAAATGGAAACCCGACAGGTATCTTTAAGGATGCCGCGCGAAGCTATATAGACCGTGTTATCCCGGAGCCGACGTATGAGCAGCAGCTTGAATATGCCCAGGCTGCGTCGGACTACTTTGCACACTTCGGCGTTACAAGCGTGCAGAGCATGTCCGCGGGCACGAACGTCGGCGCGTATCAAGAGCTCGAGCGTCGCGGCACCTTAAAGACACGCATCTACGGCTGCTCGCCACTTGCTGATTACAAGCGTTGGGCGAATACCGGTATTCATTTTGGATTCGGTGACCGCATGGTCCGCGTCGGCTGCCTCAAGGGCTATGCAGACGGCAGTCTCGGGTCGACGACGGCCTGGTTCTTCGACCCTTATCTGGATGCGCCAAACACCTCCGGAGTTCCGCGTGCCGAGGTGACGAACGGCATGCAGGAGAATATGATCGCGGCTGATAAGGCCGGACTTCAGGTGATGGTGCACGCCATCGGCGACCGCGCTAACGCGACGATCCTCGACTATTACCAAAAGGTGAACGACGCCAACGGCCCACGCGATCGCCGTTACCGTATAGAGCACGCGCAGCACTTGAGGCAGCAGGACATTCCCAGGTTCGGCAAGATGAAGGTTGTGGCGTCAATGCAGCCGCTGCATCTCGTCGACGACGGCCGCTGGGCAGGGAAGCGACTCGACGAAAAGCGTCTGCAGGGAACCTACGCGTTTCGCACCTTGCTCAACTCGGGAGCGGTGCTCGCATTCGGCTCCGATTCGCCCGTGGCCACTCCAAATCCGATCCTCGGCATCTGGGCCGCCGTCACCCGCCGCACCGCCGACGGCAAAAATCCCAACGGCTGGTTTCCCGAGCAAAAGATCACAGTGGACGAAGCCGTGCGCGCTTTCACCTGGGGCTCCGCCTACGCCGAGTTTCAGGACGACGTCAAAGGCACCCTCACCGTCGGCAAACTCGCCGACATCATCATCCTCTCCGACGACCTCTACAAGATCTCTCCTGACAAGATCTCCGACGCAAAGGTGCTGCTCACCATCTGTGATGGAAAGATCGTCTACAATGGAAAAGGTGATTCAGAGGCCGCGCCGTTGTCAATCGCTCCGGATGGCGATCTTTAGGGCCCGGTCATGGCAAAACGACAGAGAGAGGCGGGATGTAAAAGTCCCGCTTCCCTTTTTTGTTAGAATTTAAGTTGTGTAGAGCTCATGTTCGAGCCTTTCAAAATTAGAGACATCACGATCGATCCGCCGTTGGTGCTTTCGCCGATGGCGGGGGTGACGGATTACACGTTTCGGCGGCTGATCAAGCGTCGCGGTGGTGTTGGGCTGGTTGTGTCAGAGTTCATCTCAGTCGAGGGGCTGACGCGTGGGAATCCGAAGGCGAAGCGCCAGATGCGTTTTGACGAGGAGGAGCGGCCCTTTGCGGTGCAGATCTTTGGCGGACAGAGCGAACGAATGGCCCTCGGAGCCGAAATGGCCGAGGAGGTCGGAGCCGATATTCTCGACGTGAATTGCGGTTGTCCGGCCCCAAAGGTCGTTAAGAACGGCGGCGGCTCAGGTCTGCTGCGAGATCCCGCACGACTCGAGACGATCCTAAAGGAGATCAAAAAGACGATAAGCATTCCGCTGACGCTCAAGGTGCGGACCGGCTATAGCGATTCCACGATCAATGTCGTCGAGGTGGCAAAGATGGCCGAGCAGTGCGGTGTCGAGCACATTCAGGTACACGGACGCACACGCGAGCAGGGCTACAAAGGCCTTGCGAATTGGGACCACATAGCCGCCGTCAAGGCCGCCGTGAGCGTCCCCGTCTCCGGTAACGGCGACGTTACAACCATCGAATACGGTCTCAAAAAGTGGCGCGAAACAGGCGTTGACGGCATCCTGATCGGGCGCGGCGCGATGCAAAATCCATGGATATTCCGGCAATTTGCCGACGTGATCGCAGGCCGTGAGCCTTATCAGCCGGACCTTGCGGAAAAGAAGGCCGTGCTTCTCGAGTTTTTTGGAATGTGCCGCGAGGAGATGCCTGAGCTGCCCGCCTTGGGTAAGATGAAGCAGCTCGCCGGGCAATTCACCAAGGGACTGGTCGGCGGAGCTCAGTTTCGGCAGACGCTGTATCACTCGCATTCGGCACAGGAGATACTTGATAACATCTCGGTCTACTTTGAGACGCTTGAGGATCGCGAGACATTCGGCGATGGCGTCGTCGAGGCGGATGCGGACCTCGAATTCACGTCCTGCGACGTCGGTACGCAGGCCGCTGCTGTCGCCAACTAGATGAAGAAGGCTCTGCTACTTTTTATGATCATCGCCGCGAGTGCGATCGGAATATTCGCACAAGGCTCCGCCGCGGATCAGGCGGTCATAAAGGGCACGCCGGCATACGCCGAGGTCCTGCTCCGCAAGACGGAACTGCTCGCCGACCTCGAGGCATTCACTCCCGATTACACAGACGCTAATCCGAAGATAGTCGACTTAAAAGCCGAGCTTGCCTCGATCAACAAGTCACTCGATCGCGTTCTCGCGGTCAAGCCGGCACAAGCCAGCCGCCTGACCGAGGCCCTCGGACGAATGATGGTCAAAAAAGCAGCGCTTGAGGCGGATCTCACGCGCCTCTCACGGCAATACAACAAAGACTATCCCGATGTTAAACGAGCACAGCGACGTGTCGATCTTTATGAGGCCTCGATCAACGACATTCTGAAGCAGTGAATATTGGATAGTGAACAGTGGACAGTGAAGATGAAAAAGCCGGCATTAGGCCGGCTTTCTTAATAGGGTCAAACAGTCTGAAGACTCAGACCACTACTTCTTCACTATTCACTGCTTCGTCGTGCTGCTCGTCGTCTTTCGCTCGTCCGCGAAGAGGATCGGCGAGACGATCGGGCGGTATGCGTCGGTGACCTTTATATACGCGTCGTTACGAAGCTTTGACATATAGGCCTTTTGTGCGTCTGGAAGCTTGTCCTGCATGATCGCCATTCGAACCGCCGTCTCGTCAAACGCGGCGTCATTCCCACGCTGCTCGCGTCCAGTAACTTTCAAGATCGCTATGCCCGTCGTGTCGGCATCAAAGGGAAGCGTGTAATCGCCGGGCTTCACGCCCGCGAGCGCATTGGTGATCTTTTTCTCGCTGATCTCGGCAATGGGGAAATGCTCCACCTTACCGCCGGTCTGCTGCGCCAAATACGCCGGATCGCCGTTCTCCTTAACGATCTTGTCAAAATCCGCTCCGGCCTTTAGCTGGTCGTAAAGTGTCTTTGCCTTTGCGCGTACCTGAGCCTCATCGCGGCCTGCAAAACTTAGAAACAGCTCGTCGAATGACACTGTCTCCGGCTTGATGAATTTATCCTTGTGGGCATCAAAGTACGCCTTTAGCTCGGTTCCGTTCGTCTGCCAATAGACCTTCTGCTGGACCTCACGCTGGAGCACGAGATCGCGAACCGCCTGTCGCCGCCAATCGTCACGAAGATTCTTTGGGTCAACGCCCTGCTTCTCCATCTCGGCATAGAGCGCGTCGACAGTCTTAATGTTGTTCTGCTTCATGATGTCGGCGAGACGCTGGTTGATCTGTTGCTCTACGTCCTTGTCGACACCGAGCTCCTTTGCCTTTTGCACGAGCAGTTCCTCGTTTATGAGGTTTGCGATCAACTCACCCTGCTTCTCGGCGACGAGTTTCTCCGCCTCAGCTTTAGGCTTGCCCTGCTGGACGAATGAATCGACCGCGTCCTTCATCTCGCGATTTATCTGAGAGAGGGTGATCACGCCGTCATTAACCTGCGCGACCACTTCGTCGATCACCCTGCTCTGGGTCTCCTGAGCAGACACGATCGACGCCGAAAAGGCGAGCACCGACACCGTAAATACGAGACTAGCTAACTTTTTGAACATAAGCATTTGCGGGCAAGCAAGCATCTTATTATCTGCCCAATGGATTAGCAAACGTGGGGTTTGATGCACCGGATGCGGCTGGCGTTTGACCGAATGGTCGCCCATCGACACATAGATTGTCGCCTCGCTGAGGGTTATGAGCCCACGAACGAAGCAGCGGGAATGGGGGAAACTTGAAAAGGTCGCTTTGGTATACTATCCGCACAGGATTTCACTGAATGATCGACCTGGGTTTGAGATCGACGGGCGTCGATTCCGAGACACAAGGCTCTCGTATATTCCCACATCGATCGCTGATCAAGGAGGCGTCCCATGTTGGATATTTACGGTATTCGTCGGCTGAGGTTTTTATCGTCGGAATTGCACGCTGGAGGGTTGATCCTCACCCTCTTATGGTCGACCGCGCCCTGCATCGTGGGCCAGAGACGCGTGGCAGCGCCGATATCCGTTGTGCCTGCGGCGGTGGAACCTTACAGCAGTCAGGTCGAGGGACTAAGTCCAACAACGACAGCCCCAGTTTTCGCTCCAAAGGTCGATTACACGGCCGGCGCTCAACCTTTTTCAGTGGCGGTCGGAGACTTTAACGGCGATGGAAAGCTCGATCTCGTGACTGCTAACTATGTTGGTAACAGCGTGAGCGTCTTCCCTGGCGCTGGCTTCGGCACATTTGGACCAAAAACCGATTTCGCCGTGGACAGTCCCCAATCGGTGGCGGTCGGTGACTTTAACAATGATGGCAATCTTGACATCGTGACTGGCAACGTGAGCATCCTGTTCGGAACGGGCAACGGCTCGTTCGCCTCGCCGGTTACCTACCCCGCTGGTGGGAATTCAGTAACGGTCGGAGACTTTAATGGCGATGGCCATCTGGACCTGGTCGTTGCCAACACGGGAACTGGGTTTCCGTACGGCAACACTGTCAGTGTCCTCCTGAACACAGGTAGTGGTACTTTCGGACCGAAAGTCGATTACCAAACAGCGACAGGTCCATTTTCCTTAGCTGTTGGCGATTTTAATAGCGACGGCATCCTTGATATCGCGGCTGCCGATGTGGGCAACACTATAGCGCTTCCCTCAGTGAGCGTACTCCTTGGGGTAGGAAACGGTAAGTTTGGGCCGAAAGCAGACTACGCGACTGCAAAGAATCCCATTTCCGTGGCAGTCGGAGACTTTAATGGCGACGGGCATCTTGACCTCGCAACTGGGAACAGCAACCGCACAATAAGCGTCCTGCTTGGAACCGGCAACCCCGCATTTGGCGTCACCTTTGGAGGTCATGTCGACTATCCGACCTCCTTCACGACCAGCAACAATCCTCGCTCACTGGCGGTTGCGGATTTTGACCGTGACGGCATGCAAGATCTAGCACTGGCTAACAGCGGCCACTTCACTGTCTTCGTCAACACCGGCGGCGGTATATTTGGAACGAAGATCGATTACCCGGCCGGCCCTGGTCCGCTAGCTGTAGCGACGGGTGACTTCAATGGCGATGGCTGGCCAGATGTAGCTGTTGCTAATGCAGTCAGTGGTGGCCCTAATACTCAGGTTAATAACGTGAGCGTCCTTCTCAACGCTACCGGGATTCCCTTTGTCTCGATCAATAATGTCAGCCAGAACGAAGGTGTTTCGGGAACAACGAGCTTTAATTTCACGGTGTCACTAAACGCAGCCGGCACTACGACAGGGACCGTCAACTACGCGACGGCGGACGGCACCGCAACGATCGCGGATAACGATTATCAGGCAACCTCGGGAACTTTATCCTTCGCACCCGGCGAGATAAGCAAGACGATCACTGTCCTTGTGAATGGTGATACGAAGTTTGAGCCTAACGAGACATTCCAGGTCAGTCTATCGGCGCCCACAAATCTGGTGCTAGGCGGCAACGCGAGCGGCACCGGGACGATCGTCAGCGACGAAACGAGCGCCGCCCACGTGACGATCTCAGGTCGGGTCCTGACTGCCGATGGTGCAGGACTGCGAAATGCGAGGGTCGATCTGACCGATGAGTCTGGCGTCGTGCGCACAGTTATCACGAGTGCGTTTGGCTACTACTCGTTCAACGCGGTCGGCTCAGGCCGAGCTTATATAGTGGGAGTGTCTGCAAGGCGTTACCGCTTCCGAACGCAACTAATAACAGTCAAGGACACGCTGAGCGACCTCAACTTTGTTGCCGAACCGTAGGACGCGGGTTTCTTCTGAGCTGTCGCGCAAGAGCTTTTGAAGGGGAGTTCCAGCTTCAGCTAATGGCTTCTAGAGTGGCGATCCCAAGCGGAATAATGTCTGACTCGCCGATTGGCACCCTGAGAATGCCGGTTGGGGAAAAAGACGAGCCTTCTACGTCTGCGAGCAACTGCATGATGCGTTCCGGCGCGACCCGCGCTGACTCGCCGAGTTTGATAGCAATCTGAGCGCCGGACTTGTCCACCGACACGATTGCCATCGACTCTGCAAGGCGGCGGAGGCGGCCATATTGCAAAAGGTCGTCGACAGAACGCGGCAGACGCCCGTAGCGGTCCCCGATCTCCGCCCGGATCTGGTCGAGTGAGCCGTGATCGCCGGCCGAAGATATTCGCTTGTAGTAACGCAGCCGCTGCGCGGCCTCCGAGATGTATTCCTTTGGAATTGAGACGTCCACGCCAAGATTGATCGACACGCTGACCTCGTCCGCGATCTCGTCGCCGCGGAGCTCGGCGATCGTCCGCTCCAGCATCTTGGTATAGAGATCGAATCCAAGTGCATCCAAATGCCCCGACTGCTGCCCACCTAGAATGTTGCCCGCACCCCGAAGCTCGAGGTCCAATGCCGCGAGTCGAAAGCCCGCACCAAGGTCTGAAAATTCACGTATCGCGCTCAACCGACGACGCGCGATCGGTGTCAATTCCAGCTCGCTCGGGATCAGCAGATACGCATACGCACGCCGATTCGAGCGGCCCACACGTCCGCGCAACTGATAAAGCTGCGAGAGCCCGTAGTTGTCGGCGCGGTTGATGATGATGGTATTGGCGCGCGGGATGTCGATGCCGTTCTCGATGATCGTGGTCGCGACGAGGACGTCATATTTGTAGTCGATGAAGGCAAGCATCGCGTCCTCCATCTCCTTTTCGTTCATCTGACCGTGGCCGATGGCGATGCGTGCGTTGGGCACGATCTTTTGAATTAGCGCGGCAATAGACTCGATAGATTCGACGCGGTTGTGGATGAAGAAT
Source organism: Pyrinomonadaceae bacterium (assembly GCA_045807825.1). Taxonomy (GTDB): domain Bacteria; phylum Acidobacteriota; class Blastocatellia; order Pyrinomonadales; family Pyrinomonadaceae; genus OLB17. The sequence goes on from JBJMGO010000152.1 coordinate 7,181, forward strand.
ATCTGGCCGTTACGCGCCAGCTCCAACTCGATAGCCGAGCGAATGACATTCTCCGAGAACTGCACGACTTGGGTGTTGATCGCTAGTCGATCGCGAGGCGGCGTCTCGATCACCGACATATCACGCATCCCGAGCAGAGACATGTTTAGCGTGCGCGGGATGGGTGTTGCGGAGAGTGTTAGGACGTCGACCTTTTTCTTGAGCTGCTTGAGCTTCTCTTTGTGACCGACGCCAAAACGCTGCTCTTCATCGACGACGACGAGGCCAAGATTCGGGACCTTTACGTCATTTGAGAGCAGCCGGTGCGTGCCGATCAGAACGTCGACCTCGCCCTTGCCGGCTAACTCAGCGACGGTCTTTTGTTCCTTAGTCGAGCGAAATCGTGAGAGCAGGTCGATCTTCGCCGGGAACGCTGCAAAGCGTTTCTTAAAGGTCTCGTAGTGCTGGTACGCCAGCACCGTCGTCGGCGTCAGCACAGCTACCTGCTTGCCGTCCATGACCGCCTTAAACGCCGCACGCATTGCGACCTCGGTTTTGCCATAGCCAACGTCGCCGATGATCAGACGGTCCATCGGAATGGCAGTCTCCATGTCTTTTTTCACATCCTCGATCGCCGACGCCTGATCGACTGTGAGATCCCACGGGAATGCATCCTCAAATTCATGCTGCCAAGGCGCGTCGGGTGGGAACGCGTGGCCGCGAACAAGCTTCCGCTCGGCGTAGAGCTTCAAAAGCTCGTCCGCCATATCGCGCATCGCACGCTTCGCCTTCGCCTTTGTCTTTTGCCAGCCGATGCCGCCGAGACGATCGAGCGTCGGCGTCGCTGCCTCGCCACTTGAATAGCGAGAGACGAGGTCCATTCGCTCGACGGGGACAAAGAGCCTCGCATCGTCGGCGTAGATCAGCAGCATGAACTCCCGCTCAGCACCCTGCGACGAGATCGTCTGCAGCCCGTCAAATCGCCCGATGCCGTGATCGACGTGAACTACGTAGTCGCCCTGCTTGAGATCGCGAAAGTCGGAGATGAATGCGCCAAGTTTTGACTTGCTCGTTGCCGCTTGCGATCTGCGCATAGCGGCCGCGTCACCCGATGTCTCTCCAAAAATATCGAGCTCGGAATAATAGAGGAGCTGCTCCGTCTGTATCTCAAAACCGCTCGACAGCGAGCCGACGGAGATCACGCCTTCCTCCGCGACGATGTCGTAGTCGCGCAGAAGGTCGTTGAGACGCTCGGCGATGCCCAGCGTCTCTGCGACAACCTTCGCCTCCGCATGCTGCCGGAGTTCATCGGCGAATGCTGCTACATCCCCATGAAACTTGCGAGTCGAGCGCGACTGCAGCTCGACCTCCGTCGCTTTTGCAGCGGTGCTGAACAGAAAAAGAGGCGAGCTCAAGCGGCCGCTTCCGACTGAAAAATCCTCATCCGTCGCCGCAGCCGTTCGACCAAGACCACGCAGCTCGAGTGTGCGGAAGCCATCGAGCGACTTGCGCAGTTCCTCGGCCGTTAGAAACAGCTCGGCGGGTTCAAGGGCTAGCTCGCCCAGCTCCGTATTGCCCTTATAGCTGCGACTGAGATGGTCGTAGAGCTGCGTGAGGGTGCTCTCGACGGAGGCGGGCTCGTCGATGACAAAGATGCGATCTTGCAGATGATCGAATGCGGTGCCTGCGAGCGGCTTTACCAGCGGCACGAGGAATTCCCATCCCGCAAAGGTCTCTCCGTCCTCGGCAAGCTCCGTTCTATCGCGCAGTGAGCGAGAGAATTTCTCGTCGCCAAACTTCTCGCGGGCAAAGAACGCCCAGTCCTTGAGGTCCTGCGGCGTCACCGCAAATTCACGCATCGGTGCGATCGAGACGTTCTTCAATTGCCCGGTCGAGAGCTGCGTATCGGCATCGAAGGTACGAATGGAGTCGATGGTGTCGCCAAAAAACTCGAGTCTTACAGGTGAGTCCGCGTCCGGCGACCAGATGTCCATGATGCCGCCGCGCATCGAGAATTGCCCGGGGCCGAAGACAGGTTCCTCACGCACGTATCCCGTGGCCGCCAGGCGATCGACGATGTCCTCGGGAGCCGTGTCGCTGTCTAGCTCAAGAACGTAACCGAGTTTTTTTACCTCGTTCGGCGTGATCGTCCTCTGTACAAGAGAACGTGCAGACGTGACGACGATGTCACCCTCGCCATTCGCTAATCGCCACATCGCAAGCGCCCGTTCCTCCTGCGTCTCAGCGTGCGGCGATGCGCCGGAGTACGGATCGGTGGTGAAGGACGGCAGACCCAGCAATGCTGAATGCTGAATGCCGAATGCTGAATCGAGAAAAAACACGAGGTCTGACATCCAAGAGTCGACCTCTGTGTTTGTGTCGGCGACGAGCGTGAATCTGTTTCCCGTCTCAGCAAAAAGCCGGGCCAGGATGTATGCCTTGGCGGACGTGGATGTGAGGCCCGAGAGGGAGATGATCCTCGACCCAGCGAGGACCTCACGTTTCAATTGTTCAAAAGCAGCGGCCATGCACAAAAAACTGCCCCGCAAAGACACCGGAGGCCTTTGCTGAAGCTGGTTTTGATTGTCTCACATAGAGCCGCGGCCGTCAGCCGGAGTATCTTCCTCGACACGCACCCGGTCGAGCATTCGCACGTCCATAACGCTCGCACTCGCGTTGTAGAGCTCGATGTTGTTCTCGCGAAATTTCTTCATCATCGCAAAGTTGATCTCGCTCGTAAAAACGCCCGGACGGTTTAGCCGATTCTTGCTCCACGCGCGCAGCTCAAAGTGCAGTCCTGTCGCATCCACCTTCATCAGTCGAACCGCAGGCTTCGGCTCATCGGCAACATCGGGGCATTCGGTCGCCGCCTCGCACATCAGCCTCGTCGCAACATCAATGTCTGTGTCGTGCGTCAACTGCGCCGGGATGCGAAAGCGGATCGTGTCCGTACGATAGCTCCAGTTAACGACATTCTCGTCTATGAGTTTTTTGTTTGGAACGATGATCGTGATGTTGTCGTTCGTGCGAATGCGGGTCGATCGCGGTCCGATGGATTCGACGGTGCCTGTGACCTTGTCGACGTCGATAAAGTCGCCGACCTGCACAGGCCGTTCAACGAGGATGATGATCCCGCTAATGAAATTGTTAGCAATATTCTGCAAACCAAGTCCGATACCGATACCGATCGCACCGGCCAAGACATTGAAGGCGGTGAGGTCGATCCCCGCCGCCTGCAGAATGACGATGAAACCTACAAACAGCAGCAGGTAACGCGCGATGGTGGCGATCGCCTGACGTGCTCCCGGCTGCAAGGGCGTTCGCGACAGCAGACGGGCGGCGAGCAGGCTTTTGGCCCTGCCGGTCCCCCAGATCAGGACGATCATCCCGATCAAAAAGTACGCGACACCGATCGGCGTCACGTACGTCTGGCCGAGAGGGAATAGCCTGTAGTTGATTACCTCAGTGAAATAGTTCATCGACCCTTTCCCCCGGCAACGTTACTCGAGCGGTCGAAAAGCGTCTGTAACCGCCGCGACACTCATGCCTCCGAGCCGCTCTGTCTGTATAATCAAGGCTTCGACAAAATGAGCATTCCAGAGTTTGAAGAGATCATCGAGCCCAACGATCAGACCGTGGCCCGCCGCGAGCACCTAGACGCGCTTCGCGAGCTCGTCGGCAATGTATACCCGAATAAGTTTGACCGCAGCCGCCTTACCGGGCGTGAAGACACGATCACTCACCTTCTGGCCTGGACTCCGGTCATCGACGCGGCACGAGAAATGGCGGACCTGAAAGCCACTTTGAAGGAAGGCGAGCGGCCGCCAGCGGAATTCAAGGACGCCCTCAACGAGCGGCTAAAGGCTCTCGGCACCGTCCGTATCGCAGGCCGTCTGACGACGCCTCCGCGTGGAAACTTTGTTCACATCACTGACGGCCGGAACAAGCTCCAGATCTACTGCGACAAAAAGGGCGGCTTTGCTCTCGTTAAGAACGATGGCGAAGGCACCGTGGATCCCGACAACGGATGGACTGCGTGGAAGCTTGTCGACCACGGCGACATCGTCGGCGTCGAGGGATATCTCTTTGTCACGAACACCGGTGAGGTTTCGGTGCACGTCGAGAAGCTTCAGTTCCTTGCCAAAGCGATGCTCCCGATGCCCGATAAAATGCACGGCATCGCGGACGCCGAGATCCGTCAGCGGCAGCGTTACTACGACCTGATCGGCTCATCGCTGCAGGTCGAGCATGAGGGAATGCCAACGCGAGAGGTGTTTGAGCGACGTGCACGACTTGTCTCCTCGCTCCGGCGGTTTCTAGAGGAGGACGGCTATATCGAGGTCGAGACGCCGATGCTCACGCCAAAGGCCACGGGTGCGGCCGCGAAGCCATTCGAGACGCATCACAACGCGCTCGATATCACGCTCTACGCCCGCATCGCGCCCGAGCTCTATCTAAAACGGCTGGTCGTAGGCGGCTTCGAAAAGGTCTACGAGCTCAACCGCAACTTCCGCAACGAAGGCATCTCGTACAAGCACAATCCCGAGTTCACGATGCTCGAATTCTATTGTGCCTACATGGACGTGGGCGGCATGATGGATTTCTGCGAGCACATGCTCCAGGAAGCGATCAGGACGGCTACGGGTGGCCTGCAGCTCGAGTACGAAGGGAACGTCGTCGACTTCGCGAAGTTTGAGCGTGTGCCGATGCGCGACGCCATCCTTCGCCTCCATCCGGAGGCGGAGATCGACGATGCGAACATCCTGGAATGGTTCGATAAGATCGAGCCGGAGATCATCCAGCCAACCTTCATCATCGACTACCCAAAATCGATCTCGCCGCTCTCAAAGGCCTCGCCTGAGAATCCACAGATCGCGGAGCGTTTTGAGCTATTCATCAACGGAATGGAGGTCGCGAACGGCTTCTCCGAGCTTAACGATCCGCGCGAGCAGTACGAGCGTTTCGTCGATCAAATGGCCGAACGTGAACGCGGCGATGAGGAGGCGATGGTGCTCGACGAGGATTACATCCGCGCCCTCTCCTACGGCATGCCTCCCGCCGCCGGCATCGGCGTCGGCATCGACCGCCTCACCATGCTCCTAACCAACAAACACTCCATCCGCGACGTCATCCTCTTCCCGCACATGCGACCGGAGAAGAAAGGATCTGCCACGGAGGCCACAGAGAGCACTGACAAAGGAGATCCTGTCGCCGAAGGTGACAAATAATAAAGCCTAGGGTGCAGCCGGAGGCGGAACCATAGGTAGCGATGGATGGTCTGCCGCTCCCTGAAGGGGAGCAACATGTGTCTACAACCCGACGGTGTCGAGATGCAAAATGCGTGATTCTTGCCGTCGGAGGTAATTTAAATGGCACAGGAAACGGAGCTTTGGGAAAAGGAAACAAGTACGCTGACGGACCGGACCGAGGAGCGAAAGCCGATGGAGTCGGAGACGGGGCGTGACATGCCATCGGGTGATGGTGACGTCGGTGACGAGCAGGTGAATCGGCTTGGACAGGACGATTCCGATCGGGCTGTCGGACAAGATCAA
>JBJMGO010000153.1:0-5732 GCA_045807825.1 Pyrinomonadaceae bacterium
TAGGCGATCCCGATGCCGCCACTGAATTTACTCAACATGGCGACATCGGAATACTTGCGGTAGATGCTATCGAGGCTATCTGCAGGGGAATCGAGCAAAAAACACGAAGAGAGTTGTTCGTGCCGGGTGCCCGAGTTGAAGAGCGTTGGCGTCGAGGGAACGTATTCCAGCGACGAGAAAAGGTTATATAGTTCGATCGCCTGATGCGGCGTCTCCGCGAGGCCGCAAGCCACGCGCATCCAAAAGAATTGCGGCGACTCGATAACGTCGCGCTTTTGCGGGTTTTTGAGAAGGTAGCGGTCGTAAACCGTGCGAATGCCGAAGAATTCAAAGAGGTCGTTGCGCGATTGATCGATCGCATCATTCAACTTGCGGCTATTCGCAGCCACAAACTGCATCACCCGATCGTTGATCAATCCCTCTTTGTAGCCGAATGCTATCGACTGTGAGAACGAGTGTATCTCCTGATTGCGAACCTCCTTCTCAACGTATTGGTTCAAGAGCCTTGCTGCGACACGCGAATATTCGGGCTCCTCAAAGATCAAACTTGCGGCGGTTTGGATCGAGAGCTTGTCCAATTCCTGCGTCGTCGCACCGTCATACAGGCCGCTGATCGTTTTCGTCGCGATCCGCATCACGTCGACATTCGGTAGGCCCGTAGTGCACCGTGAGATTGCGCGAACGATTTTGTTGATGTCCACAGGCTCAAGCGCTCCATTGCGCTTTTTGACTTGCATTGTGGTCTGCGTCTCAGGCTGTCGGGTCGCTGCTGTTGATGAGAATGCCGTGTCCATACTTGTCGTCGCAAAAGTGGTCCAGGTGGCCTAAAACACAGAAACTCCCCCGCTGCCGCGTCGTCGTCTACTGCGAGACGCGGTTGCCACTGTGCTGATTTGTTTGATTGTTACGAGCGGTTCCTGGCGCTTAGATCAGGGATCGCTGTTGTCAGTGGATATAGAATATATAGCCACTATTTTGTGTTGTCAACATAAAAGGGTACCAAATGTTGTGGTATTTGCAGAAAGTCTGTAAAGGTGGGTTTTTCAATCACTTAGCGCGCGGGGGCTGAGTCGGAGCGTGAATAACGAGGCGCAACACTCAGATCAGTTCTCGATCACGAGGCCGTCGTAAGCGAATTGGACGTTGTCCGGCAGGAGTTTTGAATCACGCTCGTACATGATGTCGTGATTCAGGTGGATCAGGAAAGCTCGTTTTGGTTTGAGCTCCTCTATCAGCGCGAGCGACTCCTCTAAACACAGGTGCGTCGAGTGGGGCTTGATGCGGACGCAATCAAGGGCCAGTACGTCCAGATCCTTAAGCCGATCCTTCGTCTCCTCGCGCATCACCTTCAGGTCCGTCGCATAGGCAAAATCGTTAAAGCGATATGCCATGACCGGGAGCTTGCCGTGGATCACCTCAAGGGGTGTGACCTCGATGTCATCGCCGATACAGAATGGAGAATTCTTCGTAACAAGATGTGGGATCAACTGCGGCAATCCACCGCCAAAATGGACAGGTTCAAAGATGTATTTGAAGATTCGCTTTAAATCGACCCACGCCGGCTCATTGGCGTAAATTCCCATCGCGCCATAGCGAAAGTTCAACGCGCGAATGTCGTCGAGGCCGAATACGTGATCGACATGACAATGCGTGATCAATATCGCTTCAAGTCTATTGATCCCTGCCCGCAAAGCTTGCTGCCGAAAATCGATCGACGTATCGATGAGGATCCTCGTATCGCCCTCCTCGATCAACGCCGACTGTCGCAGACGCTTGTTTCGCGGGTCGGCCGACAGACACGTCTCGCAATCACACGCTATCGACGGCACGCCGGTCGAGGTCCCCGTCCCAAGAAACGTCAGCTTCATAAAACCTAAGCCACAGCGGGAATCGAGAACCCTGAAAAAGTTTCTCAGAGTCCTCTGTGTGCTCTGTGGCCAAACTACTTCTTCTTACCGAGGATGTCCTCGCCAGAGAATTTCGCTGCGGCGTGGACCTTGAGCTTCTCCTCGGTTGCGCGGACGAGCTGCACGTACTGCATCCGTAGGTCTCCAAGCAGCCCATCGACGAGCTGCTGCTCTTTTGGATGAAGATTCCCCTTTGTCTTCTCGCGCAGCATCGCAAGAATGTCGAGCCAATACTTACCTGACTCAAGATCCAGCGTCCGCTTTCCGGTTGCTGGATGCGGAACCGCACCCAGAGCCGCGGCGGCGTTGGTTGCAAGCGTGGACAGAAAATTCACAAAGCTCGCCGGGTCACGCGCTCCCGGTATATCGGTGTCATCGAGCTCATCGAAGTCCTCCTCGAGATGGTCATCGTACGTCTCGTCAGCGGCCGCGGCTGCGGTCTCGACCTTCGTTTTTGGCTCTTCGACCCGCTTCTCGACCGGAGCCGCCTCGAGCGTTACGCCTTCACGCACCGAGCCGTCAGCGTTAAATTTCCTCTTGTCAGCCACCTTGTAGGTAACTTCCTCGTCATTCTCTTCGGACATGAAACCAGTTTAACAAATGCATCGGTGAAGGCGGCTCTTCTCCCAAGACTTCTAGACTTCCGCCACTTACTGGACTTAAATGTTTCTATGTCCAAATCCTTTGACGAACTCGTTGCCGTGATGGAGCGCCTTCGCGCTCCCGGCGGCTGCCCCTGGGATCATGAGCAGACTTATGCGTCACTCGCGCAGTACTTGCTCGAGGAGGCCTACGAGACATTCGACGCGATCCAGCATGCCGACAAGACCGGTGACTCGACAGAGCTCACTGAGGAACTGGGCGATCTGCTGCTGCAGGTCGTCTTTCACTCAACGATCGGCAAAGAACGCGGTGATTTCACCATTGATCAGGTATGCGCGGGCGTCACGCAAAAGCTCATTCTCCGCCACCCGCATGTTTTTGAGGATGCAAAACTCCACAGTGCGCAGGACGTGCTCGACAACTGGGACAAACTGAAAGCAGACGAACGCGCCATCTCCGGAAAAAAAGAGAAGACCGCCGATTCGATACTTGATGACGTGCCCGTGCACTTCCCAGGTCTGCTCGAGGCCCTCAAGGTTACAAAGAAAGCGGCGAAGGTAGGCTTTGACTGGCGAGATGCCGATGAAGTGTTCGCCAAGATCGAAGAGGAGATAGGTGAGCTAAGGCTCGCACGCTCAGAGGCCGATGCTAAACACCTTGAGGAGGAGATTGGGGATCTGCTCTTCGCCGTCGTCAACCTTGCACGCAAGCTCGACGTTGAGCCGGAGACTGCCCTCAAGAAAACGAATCGGAAGTTTCGAAGTCGGTTCGGCTATATCGAGCAATCTTTAAAAGCTGACGCCACCGGAGTCGAGGGTACGTCCTTGGCCGAGATGGACAGGCTCTGGGAGCTGGCTAAAGTCCACGAGAGATCGGCCGCGAAACATTAGATTTTCAGCATTCCTCCCGCTAAGTAAGTCGCCATACCAAATCCGTACCCTTTACCGTCGTAGTCTCATACTTCACAGGGACAGCCGCGGACCAACCTAACGCTGCACTCTCATTAGTAATTAAGCAGATCCCGGTTGCGGCTAACGCATCCGGCAAGGTAAGGAGACAAAGGAATATGGCGACCCAAAATAATCAATCAACGGCAAAGGGCTCTGCTGGAGGAGCGGATCAGGCGATGGGTGCCGGCGCTGGAGCAAGCCGCTCTACAGGCTCTACAGGGACCGGTGCATCGACACCGAACGTTCAGGATGTGAAGGCTGGAGCCCAGTCGATCCTTGAGCAGACAAAATCGACGGTAGGAGAGGTGTACGAGACGGTCAGCGAAAAGGCCGTAAATGCCCTCGATGAAAAGAAATCGGGACTCTCAGATGGCCTCAGTTCAGCAGCGGACACCGTTCGCAGATTCAGCAGCACTCTCAACGAATCCGACTCGAATGATCGTGTAACCGAGCTCGCGTCCAAGTACTCGGAGACGGCGGCACAAAAGCTCGAGAGTGCGGGGAGATACCTCGAGAGCACCGACTGGCGACAGCTCACTCAAGATGTTGAGGTACAGGCACGGCGTAATCCGGCGGTCTTTCTCGGTACGGCCTTCGCACTCGGGATATTGGCCGCCCGGTTCTTAAAGAGCTCGCCTCCGGCATCTACAAGCATCAGTACCGGCACGAGAAGTAACCGCCTCAACGCGGCCAACAAGGGGCAGACTCACGACCTGGGTAATACCCACGCCGCGATGTAGGCATAGGAGGTGTTATGGCTACTCAGCAATTAGCTAAGGATGACAGGAGCCTCGGCGATCTCTTTAGTGCCCTCGCGTCAGAGACAGCTTCTCTGGTGCGCTCGGAAGTGGCTCTCGCACAGGTTGAGCTGACGCAGAAAGCCACGAACGCGGGGAAAAACGTTGGCTCTTTGGCGGTCGGCGGTGCCATCGCATATCTTGCGGTACTCGCTCTAACTGCGGCGCTCATCATGGGGCTCTCATACCTGATACCGGCGTGGCTCGCGGCCGCTCTGGTCGGCGTGGTATTCGCGGCGGTCTCGTACTTTTTGGTCTCGTCGGCTCTGGCCGAGCTTAAGAAGATCAACCCGGTACCCGAACAAACCGCACAAACGATCAAGGAGGATGCAAGATGGCTCAAGAAGGAAATGAGTTAGAAACGAGTGACGTGTACGAAGTGGAGCTAAGCCCTGACGCCGCTGCTACTGACGCAGAATTTGGCGACGCAGCTGATGCGACTGAGGATACGCAGGAGATCCGCGGACAAATAGAGGCTACCCGGCAGCAGATGGGCGAAACGATAGACGCCATCCAGGAGCGGCTAAGCGTGGCCAACCTCTCAGAGCAGGTCTCGGAGCAGGTTAGTAACGCAGTAGAGTCTGCCAAAAGCGCCGTCTATGACGCCACCATCGGCAAGGCCGCCGATCTTTTGAAAGATGTAGGAGAAAAAATGTCTAAATCAAATGTCTTAAAGACCGCCCAGAGTAATCCGATCCCGCTCGCGCTCATTGGCATCGGTACTGCGTGGCTCATAATTCGCTCGCGCTCGAGTAACTCTGGTTATCGAAATGTCGGACGCACGACCTCGCAGGGCCGAGATCTTGCATCGGCAAGCGGCGGTAACGTGGTAAAGGGCCCAACCGGAACCATAAGTGGAGCAGCAGGCACGGCTATTGACGGTGTGTCATCCAGTGTGAGTTCGGTCTATCACGGTGCGGGCCAGGCTGCAGGGCAGGTCTACAATAAGGTTGGCGATCTTGGGTCAACGGCACGCGAGCAATATAGCCACTATATGGAGGAGAACCCACTCGCCGTGGGTGCTGTCGCTCTCGCACTAGGTGCCGCGGTAGGCTTTGCCCTCCCCAGCACCCGTTATGAAGGTGAGCTAATGGGCTCGACACGCGAGCAGCTCCTGACAAAGGCACAGGACACCGCCAGCGAGCTTATGGAGAGAACCAAAGAAACGGTGCGGGACGCGGCCGCATCCGCAACTGAGCAAGGATAGCCTGCTCAGCGCAAACGTTGTCGATGCTAGGCGGCGAAGAACTCTTGCAGGATATCCAGCGTCAGTTTTTGCGTCGCCGCATCGACCTCTGCAATTTTCTTCACCAATCGCCCGTTCTCGATCGTACGGAGTTGGTCCAAGATGATAAACCGCTCTGAATTGAGCAGGTTCAGCGGAATGCGTGTTGGGTACGTCCCTGAGGCTGATGAGATCGGCGCGATCAGGACGTGATTGACATTGCTATTCATCTCGTCCGGCGACACGATCA